>SKYD01000291.1 GCA_007128075.1 Thiorhodovibrio sp. | reverse complement strand
CCTGGGCGTTGCTGATGACCTGCTGTTGATAGACCTTAAATTCAGGCTCCATCGCCTCTTTGAATGCCACCGCTTTGGCGGCAATCACATGCATCAGCGGCCCGCCTTGGGTGCCAGGAAATACCAGTGAGTTGAATTTTTTCTCCAATTCGGGATTGGCGCGGGCTAAAATCAGCCCACCACGCGGCCCACGCAGGGTTTTATGGGTGGTGGTGGTGACCACATCGGCAATTGGCACCGGGCTTGGATAACAGCCTGCCGCCACCAATCCAGCAACATGCGCCATATCGACCATCAGATACGCCCCCACTGCATCGGCAATGGCACGAAAACGCGCCCAATCGACAATGCGCGAGTATGCCGAGAAGCCAGCGACGATCATCTTGGGGCGGTGTTCTTGCGCAAGGGCAGCGACCTGATCATAGTCGATCTCACCAGTGGCTGGATTCAGCCCATATTGCACCGCGTGATAGAGCTTGCCTGAAAAATTGGGCTTGGCACCGTGGGTGAGATGCCCACCGTGGGCGAGACTCATTCCCAGTACCGTATCGCCCGGCTGACACAGCGCCATATACACTGCGGCATTGGCTTGTGAGCCAGAATGGGGCTGAACATTGGCATAATCGGCACCAAACAGCGTCTTGGCGCGCTCAATGGCAAGCTGCTCTGCCTGGTCAACATGCTCACAGCCGCCATAATAGCGTTTGCCAGGATAGCCTTCGGCGTACTTATTGGTCAGCACCGTGCCCTGGGCTTGCATCACCCGGGGGCTGGTGTAATTTTCAGAAGCAATCAGCTCGACATGCTCCTCCTGACGGCGCTCTTCGTGGCGAATGGCAGCAAAGAGCTCGGCATCGTCGCGTTCGAGTGACATTGCTTGATCAAACATACTCAACTATTCCTTAATCTGTGGTTATTTGGGATCGGTGGTTAATGCGGCGCTCAAATGATCACAAATGGTTTGTAAGACCTTAATCCGCGCAAACGGTTTGTTGTCGCCTTCAATCAAGGTCCAGGGGGCACTTTCGGTGCTGGTGCGTGCCACCATCTCATTGACCGCGATCTTATAGCGTGGCCATTGTTCGCGGTTGCGCCAATCTTCATCGGTAATTTTATATTGTTTGTAGGGCGTGTTTGCACGATCTTCAAACCGACGCAGTTGCTCTTCCTGGCTGATATGCAGCCAAAATTTAAGCAAGATCGCGCCATGTTCCACCAATTGCTCTTCAAAATCATTGATTTCAGTGTAAGCGCGTCGCCATTCATCATCGCTGGCAAAGCCTTCGACGCGCTCCACCAACACCCGCCCATACCATGAGCGATCATAGATGATCATGTGACCAGCGCGTGGAATATGTCGCCAAAAGCGCCACAGATAATGATGCGCTTTTTCCTCATCGGTGGGGGCGGCAATGGGGATGGTGCGATACAGCCTGGCATCCACTGCACTGGTGATGCGCCGAATCGCGCCGCCCTTGCCGCCAGCATCAACCCCTTCAAACACCAACACCGTCGAGCGTTGCTGTTTATAGGCTTTCCACGCCAGTTCGTTGATCTCACTTTGCAGCCGTTTTAGCTCGCGTTTGTAAAAATCGCGCCCCAGTTTTTGCTCCAGATCAAGCTGATCGAGCAGAGTAATCTGTGCCTCAGCCGTCTCGGGCAGATCCAGTGGATCGGCAGTTGGGGATGGCTCCATCGGCAACGGGCGCTTGATTCGTGAACGCATGGCTTGCAGCAAGGTTTTGCCAACGGTGAGATCACGGTAGCGTTCATCGGCAGCCTCAATCAGATACCACGGGGCGATCCCGCGATCAGTATGGCGCAACACCCGCTCGGCGACACGCTCAAAACGCCGATAATGCTCGGAAAATTGCGCTTTTTCGGGAAGCATTTTCCAGCGACTGCGATCATCCCGTGAGAGTTTTTTCAGGCGGCGCTTTTGGTCTTTTTCAGAAAGATGAAACCAGAATTTGAGCACCAGACAGCCATCGTGGGTCAGCATCCGCTCAAAATCAACGATGCGATTGAGCTCTGCCGCCAAGATACTGTCGTCACAATGCTCATGGAAGCGATCTTCAATCGGTGCTTGATACCAGCCACCGAACAGAATTGCCAGCTCACCGCGTGGCGGCAACGAGCGCCAAAAGCGCCAATAACGCGGCCGCTCGCGCTCTTCGTCGCTGAGATCCCAGAATGCAAAGGTTTGCACACCACGGGTATCAAGCCATTCATTGAGCCGATTCACCACCTCGCCCTTGCCTGCTGCCTCGACCCCAGCAATCAACACCACCACTGGAATCTGTGCTGAACGCAGCTCACGCTGTGCTTCAAGTAATTGGGTGCGCAGATCGTCATGTTGTTCTTTGAACGCGGATTTGCTGACCGAGCGTCCAACTTTTGTGGCCTCAAACATCGTCGTTATCCTTTAGTTACTTGTTTGACCATGGCAATTGCCTGATCAATCTTCTCACATGAGGTATAAAAATGCGGAGAAAACCGAATCCCGCCGCCGCGCAACGCGCACAACAGGTTCGATTTGATCAGGGCAGGATAGAGT
>SKYD01000147.1 GCA_007128075.1 Thiorhodovibrio sp. | reverse complement strand
TTTCATATTGAGTACGGTTTCTGACAAAGACCCATCTGCTAAGTTGTTGTTTTATAGTTTGGCTAGCGTACTCAAATTGACCGTTTCCCGTCATGTGCGAGAAACTGATAGTTGGTAAGATATCGACCTAAAAACTTGTCCGCAGTATTGCGCTACATAGACGCTACATAAAAAAGCCTAGCATGATGCTAGGCTTTTTAAGTCTTTGATTTTATGAAGCTGGCGGACGGATTCGAACCCCCGACCTGCTGATTACAAATCAGCTGCTCTACCAACTGAGCTACGCCAGCCTGATGTTAACCACGGGGAAGATTATAGCGGCAGTTGACGAGTCCCGCAAGGGGGCTTGCCTCAGACTTTTCGTGTAAAAATCATAACTACAATCGAGAACCTAAAATTCAGTATACTAGCCCCAGTTGTGCGTCGGTCGCTCCGACCTAATTTCACGGTTCGCTATTTTTAGAGGTACAAACGCAATGCATCATGGAACCACGATCACCCAGTTTATCAGTGAGGAACAGCGCCGCGTCACTGGTGCCACGGGTGAGTTTACTGGGCTGCTCAACGATATTGTCACCGCCTGCAAGATGATCTCGCATCAGGTCAATCACGGTGCTTTGGTGGGTGCCTTGGGCACTGCGGGCAGCGAGAATGTTCAGGGCGAGACCCAGAAAAAGCTCGATGTGTTATCCAATGAGCTGTTCATCCAATCCACCGAATGGGCGGGGCATCTTGCCGCGATGGCATCTGAAGAGATGGATGACATTTATCAGATTCCAGAGGAATATCTGCGCGGCAAGTATCTGCTGACTTTCGATCCGCTCGATGGCTCCTCGAACATTGATGTCAATGTTTCGGTGGGGACGATCTTTTCAATTCTGCGCTGCCCAGGCGGCAAGGACAAGCCCACCATCCGTGATTTTCTCCAAGCCGGCACTCAGCAGGTCGCTGCGGGCTACGCGCTCTATGGGCCATCGACGATGATGGTGTTGACCACTGGCAGTGGCGTGAATGGCTTTACGCTTGATCAAAACATCGGCGAATTTATCCTCACCCATCCTGATCTCAAAATTCCAGCAGAAACCCAAGAATTTGCCATCAATGCCTCCAATCAGCGGTTCTGGGATGCGCCAGTCAAACGCTATGTTGAGGAATGTCTGGCAGGCAGCGAAGGACCACGGGGCAAAGATTTCAACATGCGCTGGATTGCCTCGATGGTGGCGGAGGTGCATCGGATTCTGGTGCGCGGCGGGGTGTTTATGTACCCGATGGATGAAAAAATCCGCGCCAAGGGACAGGGCGGCAAATTGCGGCTGCTCTACGAGGCCAATCCGATGTCTTTTGTGATTGAACAGGCGGGCGGCGGCTCAATCACTGGCCCAGATCGGATCATGGAGCTACAACCCGAAGGGCTGCATCAGCGGGTGCCGGTGATCTTGGGTTCACGAACCGAGGTTGAGCGGCTGCAAGCCTATTACCGCGAGCAGGGCTAATTCTGATCGATGAGTTTTATTGCTCACATTGATGCCTGCAATCGTTGGGAACCTAGCGCATTCATGCCGTTGATACTCGCTGGTGAGCGAGTCGGCTGGGTGCGCCCGGAATTTGCCGAATATCTGACACAACTGAGCAGCGACTTTGTGCTGGAGCAGCAATGTTGCTGCTGGCAGCAAGCCCCAGCGGATTTTGACCAGCGCAGCGCAGTGATGGCGCAGCTTTGTCAACAGCTTCAGCGCGACGGCTGGGTGCCTCAGCTGCACGGTGAGCTGTATCCAGTCACCCCCAACGAGCGCCACCAAGCGCGGTTGGTGATTGATCGCGGCTGTGCGCCCTGCTTTGGGGTGCGTGCATTCGGGCAACATCTCAATGGCTATGTACGCACTGCCAACGGGCTGGCGCTGTGGGTGCCGCGCCGTGCAGCCGACCGCCGCCATTATCCAGATCATTATGACAATACGGTTGCTGGCGGACTGCCCTGGGGGCTGAGTTTGCGCGCCAATCTTGCCAAAGAATGTTGGGAAGAGGCGAGCATCCCCGCAACACTTGCTGAACAGGCACGCTCAGTGAGCGCGATTAGCTATTGTCATGCCACTGAGCGCGGGCTCAAGCCCGATGTGATGTATTGCTACGATCTTGAGTTGCCTGCGGATTTTATCCCTCAATGCAATGATGACGAGGTGGCGGGTTTTGAGCTGTGGTCAATTGAGCAGGTGATGGACAGGGTGCGCACGACAACGCAGTTCAAGCTCAATTGCAATCTGGTGATCATTGACTTTTTGATTCGTCACGGGCTGATCGACCCCGACACCCCAGAGTATCTGACGCTCATCACGCGGCTGCGCTCGCCGTTGCCTTAATTATAAAGATTATCAATTCAATACTGCGGACCTTGCCACCCATCAGTTTCATCCTGAAGCATGAAACACGGGAACGAGACGTGCATCGAAGCGCGGCAAACAGCGACCCATTTCAGCGCAGCGCAAGAGTTTGCGAAGCCCTCGTTGAAACCAAGACAAGCAAGAACGCGCTAACTTTTTAAAACTCCAATGATCCGGGTC
>SKYD01000160.1 GCA_007128075.1 Thiorhodovibrio sp. | reverse complement strand
TTTTAATCCAGGCAAATTGCTCGATGGTGCCGGATTAGAGCAAGCCTATACCCCGTCACTGCAATTGCTCGCCCAAGAGGCGATCATTCTCGAAGAGACTGAACTCGGGGCGTTGAATCAGGACATCAAACACTGTCTGCGCTGTGGCAAATGCAAGCCCAAGTGCATGACCCATGTTCCACGCGCCAATCTGCTCTATTCGCCGCGCAACAAAATTTTAGGCGCGGGGCAGGTCATCGAGGCGTTTTTGTATGAAGAGCAGACCCGCCGCGGCTTGTCGCGCCGTCATGTGACCGCGCTCAACGACTTGGCGGATCATTGCACGGTTTGTCATCACTGCCAGCCGCCCTGTCCAGTGGACATTGATTTCGGCGATGTCACCATGCGGCTACGGCGAATTTTGAGCCAGCGCGGCAGTCGGCGAATCAATCCAGGCGCTTGGGCGGCGATGCGGCTGCTCGATAGCAAAGACCCGCGCACGATTGCGCTGTTGCGCACACTGCTTGCCAAGTGGGGCATTGGCGGGCTGAATCTCGGGCAGCGGTTGTTGCAGCGCGTCGGGCTGGCGCAACGGCTGACCACCAGCCCGGGGGCGACCACTGAGCCGCCGACTGCGATCAATCACATGGCGCATCTGATGAGCCGCTCACTGCCGGTGGCAGTGCCGCAACGCACCTACCGTCAGGTGTTGGGGCTTGAGGATCGCACCCAGATTCCGCTGATCCGCGATCCGGCGCTCAGTCAGCGCGATGACAGCGAAAGCGTGTTTTATTTCCCAGGCTGTGGCTCAGAGCGGCTGTTTTCAGACATTGGGCTGGCGAGTCTGGCGCTGTTATTCGAGCAAGGCGTGCAAACGGTGCTGCCGCCGGGCTATCTGTGTTGTGGTTATCCACAACGCGCCGCCGGACGCGAACAGCAAGCGCGGCAGATTGTGATGGAAAATCGGGTGCTGCTGCATCGGCTGGCGCATACTCTCAATTATCTGGATATTCGCACCGTGCTGGTGTCGTGCGGCACCTGCATGGATCAACTTGTCACCTATGAGTTTGAGCGCATTTTTCCCGAATGCCGTCTGCTCGATATTCATGAATTTTTACTCGAACGCCAGGTGACGCTGAGCGATTCGCCACCGCGCCACTATCTCTATCATGATCCCTGTCATACCCCGATGAAGGTCTATGACCCGTTGACAGTGGCAAGCACCCTGCTCGGGCAGCCGGTGCAATTGTCTGAACGCTGCTGTGGTGAGGCGGGCACGCTGGGCATCACTCGCCCCGACATTGCCAACCAAGTGCGGTTTCGCAAGCAACAAGAACTCACCCACAGCCTTGAGGCCCTCAGCGGCGCAGCGGCCAAGCTCTTGACCTCTTGCCCTGCCTGTCAACAAGGGCTGGCAAAATATCAACAGCAGACCGGGCTCACAGTGGATTATATCGTGGTGGAACTGGCACGCCAGCGCCTTGGTGCTAACTGGCAGCACGATTTTATCGAGCGGGTAAAAGCGGACGGCTTGGAATGGGTGTTGCTGTAGCTGCAAAGGTGTATAATTCGATCCCGCAGCACGGTATCAACATAAGGTGGCAAGGATGAGCGGGATCTCGATTTTGAGGTATCACCAGATCGGTCACGAAAAACCGATCCGTGACCATTGGGCGCACTATTGCACTGCACGGCAGTTTAGCCGTCAAATGGCGTTACTTGCCTACAGCCGCTGTCAGGTGTTGCGCCTCAGCGAGGCCGTTGCAGCATTGCGTGGTCAATGTCCCATTCCGCCTCGTGCTGTAGTGCTCAGTTTTGATGGGGCTTACACCGATTTTATCTCACAGGTGTTGCCAGTGCTGCGCCGCTATCGCTTTCCGGCAATCGTGTATACAATCAGCGGCTGGCTAGGACAGCGCATGCGTGTGCCAGACAGCTATCAACCGCGACCGTGGATCATGGAAGCCCGTGCGTTGCGGCTGCTGCGTCATGAGGGCATCGAGATCGGTTCGCAAACGCTCAACCATGTCCAACTTCCCATCCTCACCCCGCATCAACAAGCCGAAGAATTGCGCATCAGCCGTGAAGTGCTTGAACAAATTCTCGGCGAGCCAGTGACGCATCTGTGTTATCCATTCGGTGAATTGAGTCCGCGCACTGTCGAGCTGGCGCAGGAAGCGGGCTATCAGACTGCGGTCACTCGGCGTTATGGCCAGGCACGAAGCGACGACAACTTGCTGCTCCTGCCGCGCAAAATGATTCATTTCGATGACTCAGTGTTCGGATTTGGTGCCAAGCTGTTTTTGAAACATCATGCGACCAAACCACAGGCGGTTTAAAGAAGCGAATGCGATTGGCGTATACACTTTTGCTCTATCTGGCACTCCCGGCAATGCTGTTGCGGCTGATCTGGCGCTCCCGTGGTCAACCTGCTGCCGAGCGGCAACGGTGGCGCGAACGCTTGGCACTTGGTCAGTTGCCACCACGAGCTGATCTGTGGATTCATGCGGTCTCGGTTGGCGAGGTGCAGGCGGCGGTGCCGCTGATCGAACACTGGTTGGCTGAACAGCGTCGTCTATTGGTCACCAC
>SKYD01000014.1 GCA_007128075.1 Thiorhodovibrio sp. | reverse complement strand
TCAACCCGCAATGCCACATTGTGAATTAACTCACGCTCTAGGCGGTCTTTTAGCTGGCGCGAGGTCAGATATTTCCCGGCACGGCCCGCAAAGGGCGAGGTATTGACCTGAAAGGTCATGCTCACGGTGGGCTCATCGACCATCAGCGGCGGCAGCGACTCAACTGCTTCGGGCGCACACAGCGTATCGGAGACATTGGGCGCCTCAATGCCCGTGACCGCAATAATGTCACCGGCATGCGCAATCGCCACCTCACTGCGCTGCAATCCCAGATAGCCATACACCAGGCCGATCTTGGCGCGGTGACGGTCACCATCGCGCTTGACCACCACAATCTGTTGGTTAGGTCGCACACTGCCGCGCTGGATGCGACCAATGGCAATCGCGCCAACAAAGCTGTTGTAATCGAGCGTGGATACCTGCATCTGAAATGAGCCGTCGGGATCAACCGCCGGCGGTGGGCAATGGGCAATAATCGCTTCAAACAGTGGGGTCATATCACCACTGCGCACCTGATCATCGTGTCCAGCATAGCCGTGGATTGCCGAGGCATAGACGATGGGGAAATCCAGTTGCTCGTCCGTTGCTCCGAGCCGATCAAACAGCTCGAACACCTGATCGATCACCCAATCGGGACGCGCCCCGGGTTTGTCGATCTTGTTGACGACCACAATCGGGCGCAGTCCGTGGGCAAACGCCTTGCTGGTGACAAAGCGCGTCTGCGGCATCGGGCCTTCTTGGGCATCGACCAACAGCAGCACCGAGTCAACCATCGACAACACCCGCTCGACCTCGCCGCCGAAATCGGCATGCCCGGGGGTATCAACGATGTTGATGCGATAGTCCTCGCCATTGAGTTGCAGCCGCAGCGCGGTATTTTTCGACAAAATGGTGATGCCGCGCTCGCGCTCAAGATCATTGGAATCCATGACCCGCTCAACGGGGCCAAATCGCTCGCCGAGCGTTCCCGATTGTTGTAGCAGCTTATCGACGAGAGTGGTCTTGCCATGATCGACATGGGCGATGATGGCAATGTTGCGTAACTGGTTGATCACAAACTTTTAGAATTCCTGTGGAGTGCTTTGAATTGCATAATGGGTGTTCACATAGTCATCGACCATGCGCTTAAATTGTGAAGCAATATCTGTGCCTTTGAGCGTCGCCACCTTGACCCCATCGACAAACACCGGTGCTGAGGGCTGTTCGCCAGTGCCGGGCAGGCTAATCCCGATGTTGGCGTGTTTGCTCTCGCCCGGGCCATTGACCACACAGCCCATGACCGCCACCTGCATGGTCTCAACCCCGGGGTGGGTGGTGCGCCAGCCTGGCATCTGATCGCGCAGATAGTCTTGAATATCACGCGCCAATTCCTGAAACACCGTGCTGGTGGTGCGTCCACAGCCCGGGCAAGCAGTGACCATCGGGCTAAATGGACGCAGCCCCATGGTTTGTAAAATCTCTTGGGCAACGATGACCTCGCCGGTGCGTGACTCGCCCGGATTGGGGGTCAACGAGACGCGGATGGTGTCGCCGATGCCCTCTTGCAACAGCACCGCCAAGGCAGCAGTCGAGGCAACAATGCCCTTGGAACCCATGCCAGCCTCGGTCAGCCCCAGATGCAGCGCATAATCACAGTGCGCAGCCAGTGCCCGATACACCGCGATCAGGTCTTGAACATGGCTCATTTTGCACGACAGGATAATCTGATCGTGACCCAGCCCCAGTTGTTCAGCCCGGGCAGCGCTGCTCAGTGCTGATTCAACCATGGTCTCGACCATCATCTCCTCGGGCGATTGGGGATCGTCCATTTTGCGCGCCAGCAGCTCAGGATCAAGACTGCCCCAGTTGACCCCAATGCGCACCGGGCGTTGATAGCGACAGGCGATCTCGATCATGGTGGCAAACTGGCTGTCGCGTTTGTCGCCGCGCCCAACATTGCCTGGATTGATGCGATATTTTGCCAGCGCCTCAGCACAGGCGGGAGAGTCAGTTAACAGGCGGTGACCGTTAAAATGAAAATCGCCAATCAGCGGCACCTCAATGCCTTGAGCGGCAAGCGCGTCACGAATCCTGGGCACTGCCTCGGCTGCCGCCTCATTGTTGACCGTCAGCCGCACCAGCTCAGAGCCGGCGCGGGCGAGTTCAGCAACCTGCGCGGTGGTCGCGGCAATGTCTGTGGTGTCGGTGTTGGTCATCGACTGAATACGGATCGGGGCTGATCCGCCAATGACCAGATCGCCAACGCGCACCGCGCAGCTTGCGCGTCGTGGGGGAGGAAGATGACTCATAATTGATAATACTTCGGACAGTTTTGATGAGAGGGTAGCGGCACAGGGCAATCTTCGATAATGTAAAATTTTTAACACTCACCAACACCAACGAGAGACCCCGATGCCGCTACTGACCAGTGTACTACGCAAGATGGGCGTAAGCCAACCGTTCCAACGCTTTCTTACCACCTATCAGTTTCATGTATAATTAAGTGAACCTACTGATAAATTTGAGGTTTAGCCAATGTCAGGAACAGTCGCTCAACTGGCTCAAGCCGTCTCCGATGGGCTGAATGTCACCCACCCC
>SKYD01000290.1 GCA_007128075.1 Thiorhodovibrio sp. | reverse complement strand
TTAAAGATATTAAAAATTCTTTGTCCAAAGATTTGATTAAATTGAAAATTGCTATCGAGCAAATAGCTCAAGATTTTGAGCTATTTCAAGATATTAAAGAATTTAAAAAGTTTCTAAATAATGTTGTCTACAACGGGCATTAAGCTTTTTGGTTATGATTTAACTTATGATCATTCAGCTAAAAACAGGGCTTAATGCAACCAATTTTAACCGCGCCGTGCGCGATCTCATTGCGGGAAGTCAACGCCGTGAACTATGGTCAACCATGGGAATGCAAGAGATTCGTGACCGCTATCGGCGCTCGATCTTAGGTCCCTTTTGGTTGACTATTTCATTGGGTGTCATGGTGCTGGCTTTGGGGTTGCTGTATGCTGGCATTTTTAAGCAGCCGCTGGATGATTATCTGCCCTATGTTGCTGCTGGCTTCACCGTCTGGGGGCTAATCTCGGGTTTGGTGTTGGATGGTACACGAAGTTTTATCAGTGCCGAGGCACTCATCCGGCAGCTTCCTGGGCCGCTATCACTGCATGTCTATCGCGTATTGTGGACGAATTTGATTATTTTCGCACACAATCTTTGGGTTTTTGTGCTGGTAGCGTTGATTTTTGGTGTCAATCCCGGCTGGAATCTGCTGTATATCATCCCTGGGTTGTTGGCGATTGTGGTCAATGGGCTATGGGTTGGAATTTTGCTGGGGCTTTTTGGTGCGCGGTTTCGCGATGTGCCGCAGATTGTCGCCTCGATCACGCAACTGGCGTTTTTTCTCACCCCAATTATCTGGCAGCCAGGAATGCTCGAAGGACGAACCATGATCGTCGATGCCAATCCTTTTTATCACCTGCTCGAGGTGGTACGCGGACCGTTGCTTGGCACTGCGCCCGAGCTAAAACAATGGCTAATGGTGATCTTGATTACCATCATTGGCTGGGCAGTGACGCTGGTGTTTTATAGTGTCTACCGCTGGCGAATTGCTTATTGGGTGTGATTTGGCAAGCATCCGTGTTATTCTCAAAATCAATCAATCAAATGGAGGATTCATAATGTTGCGTTGGTGTGTTATTGCAGTATTTTGTTTGTCATCGCTCGGTGCTTTTGCTGGCGAGGGACAAGCCTTGCTGGAAAATTATCTCGATGGCTTAAACAGTCTTAGTAGTGAATTTCGTCAGCTCACGCTAAGAACCGATGATGAATCGATGTACGAGGCGACCGGGCGTTTGTATCTGCTGCGTCCAGGGCGGATGCGCTGGGAATATGATCCACCGCATCCGCAGTTGATCATTGCCGATGGGCGGCGCGTTTATGTGCATGACCAAGAGCTGAATCAAGTCTCGCATCGCAACCAGACTGCGGCACTTGATGGTACGCCGGCGCAGTTGTTGGCTGGCAATGAGCCAATCGATCAGCATTTCACTATCAATGAGCTAGATCCCGACACCCTCGCTCAGGGGATGTGGGATGATCGGGTGTGGGTTGAATTACGCCCCAAGGTCAAGGATAGCCAAATCACCAGCATCAAAATTGGCTTTATCGACGAACAGCTCGATACCCTGCTGATGGAAGATCAGTTTGGTCAATTAACGCGACTGATGTTAAGTCAGGTCGAGCGCAATCCAACATTGGATCGCGCCCTGTTCCGCTTTAAAGAACCCATCGGCGGCGATTTTCTGCGGATGGATTAAATCAGCCGGCTTGAGCAACCAAGATGCGGGTTTGCAGCGGGCGGCGGGTTTTGACAAGCCGTGGCTTCACGAAACCCGCAGCTTGCAACATGGCTTTTAGCTCACGCGGTGGTCGTGGACGGCCACTACCCATCGCAAGAAGATAAAAGCCAAAATAGGCATCGCCAATGGGCTCGGCGTTGGGAGTTTCTGCCATCGGCTCGGTGATCAGCAGCGTTCCACCCGCAGGCAATGCAGCACGAGCGGCACGCAAAATCGCCATCGCCGGTTCATCGTCATGATCGTGTAATACTCGCACCAGCGAGATCAGATCCGCCCCGTGCGGCAAAGCATCCTGCAATAGGTTGCCGCCGTGGGCTTGGATGCGGTGTGCAACGCCTAAGTCAGCAAAGCGCGCTCGCGCCCGTTCAGCAACCGCTGGCAAATCAAACAGCATGAGTTGCAATTGTGGATAACGCCGCGCCGCTTCGAGGACAAAATTGCCCTCACCGCCACCAATATCCATCAGACAGCGGTGACGCTCAAACCGATAGGCATCGAAGGTATCGCC
The DNA here is from genome assembly GCA_007128075.1 of Thiorhodovibrio sp. Taxonomy (GTDB): domain Bacteria; phylum Pseudomonadota; class Gammaproteobacteria; order Chromatiales; family Chromatiaceae; genus Thiorhodovibrio_B. The sequence goes on along the minus strand of SKYD01000290.1, from coordinate 351 downwards.
TGACACAAAGGCATTGGACGCACTCATCAGTGCGCTATAATCGGCGACCTGGGCATCGGCTGCTGCATGAGGATCCGAGCGACTGGCATACGCCCAAAATTGCCCGAGTTCGGTGTGTTCAAGCTCGCCACGCAACAGCGCCAGCGGATCGGCAAGATCGCGATACAGCAGCCGATGGTGGCGCACCATCGCGGCAATTCCGGGATTGCCGAGCATGGCTGCCCCGTGCATTCCAAGTCCAAAGCGTCCGCCCGAGTGCCGCTCTAATAGCTTTAGCGCCACCGCACCGCGCAACAGCCGCTCGGCAGCCGCCTCAGTCAGGTCAACTTGCGAGGCAAGCTCGGCAGCCGT
>SKYD01000079.1 GCA_007128075.1 Thiorhodovibrio sp. | reverse complement strand
CTTGTCTTGGTTTCAACGAGGGCTTCGCAAACTCTTGCGCTGCGCTGAAATGGGTCGCTGTTTGCCGCGCTTCGATGCAGTTCTCGTTCCCGTGTTTCATGCTTCAGGATGAAACTGATGGGTGGCAAGGGAAAACAGAGTGAATGGCGACTGACAACCAAAGTTGGGTTATCATTGCCCACTGTGCTTTATTGATTACTTTCACCTCAATCTATGTCTCTGCTTCTCGTCAATGATTCGCCAGCTCAGTTGCATCTATTGTCGCTGGCGCTCAAAACGCAGTACACGCTATCCATCGCCAGCTCGAAGTCGCAGGCGTTGGCGCTGGCGCATGAGCAGCAGCCAGAGCTTGTTATTTTTGCTGTTGACCAGGACAATGATCTCGAGTTTTTGACGCGGTTGCAGGATAGCACCTGGGGGCAACAGATTCCCGTGATGTGCATTATCGCCGCCGATCAGCTTGCCACCCAGGTGCTAGCTCTTGAGCAGGGGGCGGCTGATGTGATCTCGCCGCCGTTGATCGCTGCACTGGTGCAGGCGCGGGTGCGGGCTGTGTTAATGCGGCAGCAGGCACTCATTGCAGTACATCAGCAAACAGAGGCTATGTTGGCCAGTGAGCGCACGCGGATCGGAATTATTTTAGATAGCTTGGATGTGGCGATCTATATTTCCGATCCGGTGACCTATGAATTGCTATATATCAATCACTTTTTCACTCATTTTGTTGGTAGCGATGTTGTCGGCTTACCTTGTTATCAAATTATTCAAGGCAAAGACGCACCTTGTGATTTTTGCACCAATCATATCATTTTAAAAAATAAGTCCGATTCTTATCGCTGGGAGCATTACAATCCGCATTTTGATCGCTATTATGCACTCTTAGATCGCATCATCCGCTGGCCGGATGGGCGTGATGTGCGCTTAGAAGTTGCCATCGACATCACCGAGCGCAAAAAGTCAGAAGAGAAATTAGCCGCCTTTGCCGAGGCCATGGAATGCAAAAACATTGAGCTGGATCTGGCGGTTGATAAGGCCAAAAAAGCCAATCAAGCCAAAAGCGAATTTTTAGCCAATATGAGCCACGAAATTCGCACCCCGATGAATGGTGTGATTGGCATGACCCATCTTTTGCTTGATACCCCATTGACCAAAGATCAGCAAGCTTATGTGGCGACCATCCAATCTAGCGGCGCGGCATTGCTAGAACTGATCAACGATATTTTGGATTTTTCCAAAATTGAGGCCAATCAACTCCATTTAGAAATTCTAGACATTCACCTTGCCGAGCTGGTGGAAAATGTCGCAGCCTCGCTGGCACTGCGAGCGTATGAAAAAGGGCTGGAGTTAATCTGTGCGGTGGCGCCAGATGTGCCGAGCAAATTGCTTGGCGATCCCAGTCGGCTGCGCCAAATTTTGGTTAATCTCACCAGCAATGCGATTAAATTCACCCACGAAGGCGAGGTACTGATTCAGATCACACTCGCCGAGCCGCTGGCGGATGATCACGCGCAACTGCGGATTGTGGTGCGCGACACTGGCATCGGGATTGCCGAGGATCAACGCGACCGGCTATTTCAGAAATTTACCCAGGTCGATGCCTCCACCACTCGTCAATATGGCGGCACCGGGCTGGGGCTGGCGATTTCTAAGCAACTGGTTGAATGTATGGGCGGGACGATTGGTGTGAGCAGCGTCCTCGGCCAAGGCTCAGAATTTTGGATCATGCTGCCACTCAAACGCCCCGCGCACGATGAGCCTGAATCGCTGCCAGCGGCGGTTTTTGACGGAGTGCCGACGCTGATTGTCGATGACAATGACACAGTTAGCGATTTTTTAGATGCGCATCTGGCAGCCTGGGGCATGGAGCCGGAGATCGCCGCCGATGGCACCACCGCGCTGGCGGCCTGTTACCGAAAGCTCGATCAGGGCACGCCGTTTCGTGTGGTGCTGATTGATCAAACCCTGCCGGGGATGGATGGGCTCACGCTAGCTCGGGCACTGCGTGCTGATGACCGATTGACTCAGATGCACCTGGTGTTGTTGACCGCGTTTGGCACCACCATCAGTCCCGATGCGTTGCCGTCTGATACCACGCCCATCGCCAAGCCGATTCGTTTGACGCTGCTCAAGCCGCTGTTGGTGCAGATATTGTCCGGCCAGCCATTCGCGCTGGCCTCGCATCCGTCGCCACCGCCTCTGGCACAGTTAGGCAATCGCCAAGCACGGCTGTTGCTCGCCGAGGACAATCGCACCAATCAGCTCGTCGCGTTAGGAATTTTGGCAAAGTTTGGCCTCACTGCTGATGTTGCCAACACAGGTCGTGAGGCGGTTGCCGCGCTGCAATCCCAGCCCTATGATCTGGTGTTGATGGATGTGCAGATGCCAGAGATGGATGGATTGGAGGCAACGCGCTGTATTCGCAGTGCGCAGAGCGTGGCATGGTCGAATATTCCCATCGTTGCCATGACCGCCCATGCCATGCAAGGCGATCAGGACACATGTCTGGCGGCAGGGATGAACGATTATCTAACCAAGCCGATCAACCCGCAGCGGCTGGCGGCGATCTTAGAAACCTGGCTGCCGTCAACCTCGGCAGCTCCCGTGGTCCAACTGTTGCTCGACGACGATGCGCCGCCGGATGCGGAGCTTCATGTGCTCAACCGTGCGGCATTTTTGGAGCGATTGATGGGCGATGAGAAAATTGCCGACAGCATTCTTCATGAATTTATTGTCGATTTGCCCGACCGCATCGCCGCCTTGCAAGAGGCAATAGTTGCTGGTGATCTAGCCACCGTGACCCGGCTGGGGCACTCGCTCAAAGGCATTGCGGCCAATGTCGGTGCCGAGACCTTGGCGGCCTTAGCCGAACAGATTGAAAATGCTGCTCATGATGGGGATCCTGAGCAATTGGCGACCTGTCGCCTGGCTTTGCCGGCGATTGTTGAAGAATTGCAGGCCATCCTTGTCCACTAAGCAGCAGTTGATAGTGAATCTAAAGTGAACACGAAGTCAATAATTTGCCAACATCACCGCAGTGACAGCCAGCGCGGCGCGGTGCCTCCTTGGGTTTTGCTGGCGCTATTGGTGATGATTTTGCTTGCACCACTGCCTCGACTTGGACATCTGCACCAATCCTTCACTCATACACCGCTGATACTATTTGCGCTGGTGTTTATCACGCTGTTTATTGTGTTGCCGATTTTGCTTTTGGTGTTGCGTTCATTCCACAAAAAGAAGAACACTGACAATGCTAAGAAATAAGCTCATCCAATTCGCGCTGTTACTGCTGTCTTTTGCTGGTGGCGGGGCGTTGTTTTTAACCTTTGCCCCTGAACAATGTATCGAAGAACAACAGGATCCCACGCCCTATATCAATGATATTGCGGTGGTGATTTTTTTAATTTATTGTTTTTTTGTTGCGTTAATTTTTTTCATTTCTTGGTTGCAACACACCCGCGTCTTTGCCCATATCCGCCGCTTTTTAAAAATTCCAGCATTGCTTTCCGGACTGGTTAGCCAAATTATTGGCGCAGTCATGGTGTATCAATATCTTCTTGTCACCACCACTGAATTTGTCTTGGCCCCGATTGGCGGGGTGTTAATTGTCGTCGGCTTTGCCTCTATCCTCTGGTCGCAGGTCTCTGACAAAGCTGCCGAAAAATATCTGCGGGTGATTGTATTCAGCTTGTCATTTTTATTCTCGTTGCTGTGGCTTCGATATTTCGGTGCCGAGATGTTGCGGTTTTAGGGCAATCCCGTGCGCACCTATGTCATCGGCGATCTCCAAGGCTGTTATCAAGAGCTGCTGCGGCTGCTTGATCTCTTGGCGTTCGACCCCAGCAGCGATCAGCTATGGTTTGTCGGCGATCTGGTCAATCGCGGGCCGGATTCGCTGGCGGTGTTGCGCTATATCAAATCACTTGGCGAACGGGCAGTGACGGTGTTAGGCAACCACGATCTGCATCTTTTGGCACTGGCGGCGGGGAATCACAAACAGGCCGCCAAAAGCACCCTCGATGCAGTGCTCAATGCCCTCGACCGTGATGAATTGCTCGACTGGCTGCGCCAGCGTCCGCTGTTGCATCACGATCCATCACAAAATTTCACCATGGTTCATGCCGGTCTGCCGCCGCAGTGGACACTCGCCCAGGCGCAAGCGTGCGCCCATGAGGTCGAGCAGGTGTTGCGCGGTGCTGATGCCCATGCACTGTTACTTTCGCTCTATGGCGATTCGCCGAAACGCTGGAACAACAAACTCCATGGCATCAAACGGCTGCGCTTTATCATCAACTCTCTGACGCGGCTACGCTATTGTCGTGCTGACGGCACCTTGTTATTAAAAGAAAAATCTCTACTCGGCACCCAGCCGCCAGAGTCGCTGCCATGGTTTCGGGTGCCAAAACGGCGCAGTGCTGGCGAGCGGATTGTGTTCGGTCATTGGTCAACCATAGGCTATCTGGCGACCGATCAGGTCTGGGCACTGGATAGCGGCTGTTTGTGGGGCGGCAAGCTCACCGCGCTGGCGATTGATGATGGCACCCCGCACCAGGTCTATGCCATTGATTGCTCAGGCTATGCCACACCCAATACCGCACCCGCTGCAAAGCGGTGACGCATCCGCGCCGCTTATGTGATAATGCGACAACTTTCCTTGAGCTTATCGTTTTGGAATACGGGTAACACCTATGGACGACAATCGTAAAAAAGCCCTCGCCGCCGCTCTAAGCCAGATTGAGAAGCAATTTGGCAAAGGCTCGGTCATGCGCATGGGAGATGCCGGCGCAGGCAACATTGATGTCATCTCAACTGGCTCCATTGGTCTGGATCTGGCGCTGGGGATCGGCGGCATCCCCCGCGGGCGCGTGGTCGAGATCTATGGTCCGGAATCCTCGGGCAAGACCACCTTAACCTTACACATCGTTGCCGAGGCACAAAAAGCCGGTGGCACCGCGGCGTTCATTGATGCTGAACACGCGCTGGATTCGCAGTATGCTGAAAATCTCGGTGTCGATATTGATGAGCTGCTGGTGTCACAGCCCGACACTGGCGAGCAGGCACTAGAAATCACCGACATGCTGGCGCGTTCTAGCGCTGTCGATCTGATCGTGATTGATTCGGTCGCTGCCCTCACGCCCAAAGCTGAGATCGAAGGCGAGATGGGGGATACCCATGTCGGGTTGCAAGCCCGGCTGATGTCTCAAGCGTTGCGCAAACTCACCGCCAATATCCATCGTTCTAACACCGCTGTGGTGTTTATTAACCAGATTCGCATGAAAATCGGGGTGATGTTCGGCACTCCAGAAACCACCACCGGCGGCAACGCGCTCAAATTTTATTCTTCGGTGCGGCTGGATATCCGGCGCACGGGCGGGATCAAAAAAGGCGAAGACTTTTTGGGCAATGAGACCAAAGTCAAGGTGGTCAAAAACAAGGTTGCACCGCCGTTTAAGCAGGCCAATTTTGATATTCTCTATGGTGAAGGCATCTCGCGCGAGGGCGAGCTCATCGACCACGGCGTGGCGCATAAAATCATCGACAAGGCAGGCGCTTGGTATAGCTACTCTGGCAATCGCATCGGCCAAGGCAAGGACAATATCCGCCAATATCTCAAAGAAAATCCAGCGATTGCCGACGAGATCGATGCCAAACTGCGTGCATCCTTATTTTCAAAACCAACGCCCGATGACGACAGCGACTCTGAAATTGATGACGACGGCGACGAGATCACTGCTGACGACACTGGAGCTGCTAACTAATTGTGGAACAGCACGAGGTTCGTGACCGGGCATTGCGCTTGCTTAGCATCCGCGAACATAGCCGCCAGGAGCTTGCCCGCAAACTCGCCGCCCGCTTGCCTGATGATGCGCCGATTGATGCGGTGCTTGATGCGCTGGAGCAGAACAACCTCCTGTCTGAATCGCGCTTTGCTGCCAGTTATGTCAACGAGCGGTTACAAAAAGGCTTTGGGCCTCACCGCATCGCGGCAGAATTGCAGCAGCGCGGCATTGATAAGGACACCATATCGCAACAACTAAGCCTCGATGATGCCACCTGGGCTGAATATCTTGTCAACGCCTATCAGCGCCGCTTTGGTGATACCATACCGCAGAATGCCAAGGAACGCGCCCGCTGTGCCCGATTTCTGGAATACCGTGGCTTTCCGTCACGGCTGATTGCCCGCTTTCTTGCCCACCATGACTGCATAAAACAACCATGATGCCACCTGATTCTGTCTCTGTGCCAACCAGCAGCGCTGAGTTACGCCAAGCGTTTTTAAGCTATTTTGCCGACCATCAACACACGATTGTTGACAGCAGCCCCCTAGTGCCCGGCGATGATCCCACGCTGCTGTTTACCAATGCTGGGATGGTGCAATTCAAAGATGTGTTTTTAGGGCGCGATCCTCGTAGCTACCGCCGTGCCGTGACCGCACAGCGGTGTGTGCGTGCTGGCGGCAAACACAATGATTTAGAAAATGTTGGCTACACCGCTCGTCATCACACCTTTTTTGAGATGCTGGGCAACTTTAGCTTCGGCGATTATTTCAAGCGCGATGCGATTGGCTATGCTTGGGAGTTTCTCGTCGATGTGTTGCGCATTCCACCCGAGCGGCTGTGGGTGACGGTCTACCAAGACGACGATGAGGCAGCGGCAATCTGGCTCAATGAGATCAGCGTTGATCCAGCTCGCTTCTCGCGCTGTGGCGAGAAAGATAACTTCTGGTCAATGGGCGAAACTGGTCCCTGCGGCCCCTGCTCAGAGATTTTTTACGATCATGGCCCTGATGTACCGGGTGGTCCGCCGGGCTCGCCAGATGCTGATGGGGATCGCTATATCGAGATTTGGAATCTGGTGTTCATGCAGTTTGACCGCGACAGCGCGGGAAAACTGACCCCGCTGCCGCATCCATCAGTCGATACCGGCATGGGGCTAGAACGGTTGGCCGCCGTGATGCAAGGGGTGCATAGCAATTATGAGATCGATCTATTTCAGGCGTTGATTGATGCCGCCGCCACTGTCACCGGCTGTCAAGATCGCCAGCACCATTCGCTGCGAGTGATTGCCGATCACATCCGTTCTGCGGCTTTTCTCATTATCGATGGTGTGCCACCGGGCAATGAGGGGCGCGGCTATGTCCAGCGGCGCATCATCCGCCGGGCGATTCGACATGGCTATCAACTCGGCCAAGATCAGCCGTTTTTTTATCGTCTGGTTGCCCCGCTCGTTGCGCAGATGGGGGAGGCGTATCCTGAGCTGGCGCGACGCGCAAATCAGGTTGAAAAAATTCTACGCGCTGAAGAAGAACGCTTCGCCGCTACGCTCGCCCAGGGGCTGCGGATGTTTGATGATTTCACCGCCGAGCTGGATGGCACCTGCATCCCTGGCGAGGCGGTGTTCAAGCTCTATGATACCTACGGTTTTCCGGCTGATCTGACCGCTGACATTGCCCGCGAACGCGGCTTGACGCTCGATATGGCGGGCTTTGAACAAGAAATGAGCCGCCAGAAAGCCCGCGCCCGTGCTGCCAGCCAATTCGGTGCGGATGATGCGCTGGATATCGAGGTCGCCGGCGTGACTGAGTTCACTGGCTATGATGTCCTCCACGATCAGAGCACCGTGGTCGCGCTCTATGTGGGGCATGAGACATGCGATAGCCTGAGTGCAGGTGATGAGGGGCTGATCATTCTCGATGTCACGCCCTTTTATGCTGAATCCGGCGGTCAGATCGGTGATCGCGGCACCCTAGTGTCTGAAAATGCCACGGTCACCATCACCGATACCATCAAAAAAGGCGACGGGGTGATTTGTCATCTCGGCAAGGTGCAATCCGGTGAGCTTCAGGTCGGCGATCAGGTCACGGCTCAGATCGATACTGCACTGCGCCAGGCGACCGCGCTGCATCATTCAGCAACCCATTTGTTACATGCTGCCCTGCGCCGCGTGTTGGGCGAGCATGTGCAACAACGCGGCTCGCTCGTTGGCCCTGAGCGACTGCGCTTTGATTTTTCGCACTTTGAGCCAGTCACTGCCGAGCAATTGCGCACCATCGAGCGGCTGGTCAACAGCCAGATCCGCGCCAATCACACCGTCGAGACCCGCATCATGGAGCTAGAAGATGCCAAGGCATCGGGAGCAGTCGCCCTGTTTGGTGAAAAATATGCTGATCAGGTGCGGGTGTTGCGGATGGGCGATTTTTCCACTGAGCTGTGCGGTGGCACCCATGTGCGCTCGGTGGGCGATATCGGACTGTTCAAGCTCATCAGCGAAAGCGGGATTGCCTCCGGAGTGCGGCGCATTGAGGCGGTTGCTGGTGAACAGGCGCTGCACTGGGTGGAGGATGAGGAATCACGACTGCACCAAATCGCCAAGCTGGTCAAAGGCTCCAGCCAGGATGTCAGCGACAAAGTCAGCCAACTGGTTGAGCGCACTCGCCGTCTGGAAAAAGAACTCGATCAACTGAAAGCCAAACTTGCCAGCGCGGCAGGGTCTAATCTCGCTGATCAGGCGCGTCAGATTGCAGGCGTTCGTGTGCTCGCCGCTCGGCTGGAGACGGTCGATAGCAAAGCCTTGCGCGACACCCTCGATCAACTGAAAAATAAACTCGGCTCGGCGATCATTGTGTTGGCGACTGCTCAGGGCGAGAAAGTCAGTCTGATTGCTGGGGTCACGCCCGACCTCACTGACCGCTTTAAAGCCAATGAGCTGATTCAGACACTTGCCCCAGCGATTGGCGGCAAAGGGGGCGGACGCGCTGACATGGCGCAGGCGGGTGGCACTCAGCCCGCTGGCATCGCTCAGGCACTGGCGCAGATCGAGGCGTGGGTCACTGAGCGGGCTGCGGTCACGGTCTAATTTCTTCACTTTCACTTAACGAACACTGTTCATGCCACTGATTGTTAAAAAATACGGCGGCTCGTCCGTCGGCACCATTGAGCGGATCCAAGCGGTCGCCCACCAGGTCAAAATTGCCCATGAGCGTGGTGAGCGACTGGTGGTTGTGGTCTCGGCAATGTCGGGCGAAACCGATCGGCTGGTGCAACTGGCGAAGTCGATCCAATCTCCGCCCGCACCGCGAGAGCTGGATGTGTTGCTGGCGACGGGCGAGCAGGTCACCATCGCGCTGCTGAGTATGGCGCTGCAAGCCTTGGGCTGTGCTGCCTGTTCTTACACCGGCGCTCAGGTGCAGGTGCTCACCGACAGCGCCCACAACAAAGCACGGATCCGCGAGATTGACGCGGCACGGGTTGAGGCAGATCTCGATGCCGGGCGGATCGTGGTCATCGCGGGTTTTCAGGGCATTGATGAGCAAGGCAATATCACCACCTTGGGGCGTGGCGGTTCGGACACCTCAGCCGTTGCCATTGCCGCAGCCCTTAAAGCCGACGAATGCCAAATTTACACCGATGTCGATGGGGTCTATACCACTGATCCACGAATCGAACCACGGGCGCGACGACTAGAACGCATCACTTTTGAAGAGATGCTAGAGATGGCGAGCCTCGGCTCCAAGGTGCTGCAAATTCGGGCGGTTGAATTTGCGGGCAAATACCGCGTGCCGTTGCGGGTGCTGTCGAGTTTCGATCCTGCTGCCGAAGGAACCCTGATTACATTTGAGGATGAGACCATGGAAGAGCCAAAAATTGCAGGCATTGCATTTGCACGAGATGAGGCAAAACTCACAATTCTCGGGGTGCCGGATCAGCCTGGGATTGCCTCGCGGATTCTTGGCCCGATTGCGGCGGCGAACATTGAGGTAGACATGATCGTGCAAAACATCGCCGCCGATCAGCAAACCACCGATTTCACCTTCACGGTGCATCGCAACGATTACGATCATGCACTACAACTGTTACAACAGATCGCCAAGACACTCGGTGCCCGTGAGGTGGTCGGCGACTGTGATATTGTTAAAATTTCATTGGTCGGGGTCGGGATGCGCTCTCATGCCGGAATTGCCAGCCGCATGTTTGAGACGCTTGCCCATGAAAACATTAATATCCGCATGATCTCGACCTCAGAGATTAAAATCTCAGTCATTG
>SKYD01000080.1 GCA_007128075.1 Thiorhodovibrio sp. | reverse complement strand
CGTTCCAGGACTGCAGTAGATACGAGGTGCACGTCTCTGGTAGTTTCAGACGCGCATCCAACGGAATCGCCTCAATCCGCTGACCTTCGCGTTGTGCGTAGACCACGCGATGAATCTCAAAGTCGCCAAAGAGACTGCGGTAAGCGCGTGGGCGGGGCTCTAAACGCTTGATTCTTCGACCGTTTTCGAGTTCCAAGTGCTCGCCAACATCGCCATCGCCACTGGCAGTAAAGAACGCTTCAAGCAGGTTGTGCCCTAAAGCGAACAGCAGCATCAACACGCCTTGTTCAACTTCATGGGTTGCGGTTTCGTGTTCCAGCCCGTCCTCGACGAAGGTGACGATCCCTTGAAGCGAGTTAATCAGGACCGGGCAGTGGTCGGTGAGTCGATGGGCGGTTAAATTGTACATGGTAAGCGGCCTCGCGGGTGTGGTTGGATTTGGGATATTTACCCATGAAGCCTAGACCAACGAGCGCCGTCTTGCCAACTCCGACTCGCTGCTCAGCCCCTATAGCATTCCGAGTCGCGCTCGGCAGGTTGCACCCTTGCGCTATCATTTAATATGAAAACAACAGTTTTTTAACACTACCGCCTGTCTGTTGCGGGTGTGCAAAAGGTGGCGACGGGGTGAATACCCCGTCGCGCTCAGGGTCCCGGTTGGTTAGGAGCGGCGAGCCTTACACCATCACCCCAGGTGAGAAGCTGTAGCTGTCAAGGATGTTGACATAGTTGGCGCGTTCTAGCTCAGCGGGATTGGCGACTGAGAGCGCGCTGACCCGACCGCGTAGCTCGCTGACCGATTCAAAGCCCTGCTGTTCCATCCATTCTTCGAGCCCTTTGTGGATGACGGCAAGCTGTTGCGGACCTTTTTTGAGCAGTGTACTGCACAGATGCACCACATCCGCACCGGCAAGCAGCAGCTTGATTGCGTCATCCGTGGTGTGAACGCCGCCGGTTGCGCCGAGCGAGAGATCATCAATCCGTCCATAAAGAATCGCGATCCAGCGCATCGCCAGCAGAGCCTCAACCGAGGTGGAAGGATGCAAACTGGCTTGCAGCCGCAAGCTGTCGGTATTGATGTCCGGTTGATAGAAACGATTAAACAGCGCCACCCCATCGGCTCCGGCCTCGGCAAGCCGTTTAACCATGTGCCCAATTGAGCTAAAGTTGGGCGAAAGCTTCATGTTCAGCGGCACGCTGACCTGGGCTTTGAGGGTGCGCAGTAAGTCCAGATAGCGATCCTCAACCTGCGAGCTGGTTTGGGTTAGATCAGCGGCGATGTAATAGACATTGAGCTCAATGGCATCTGCGCCTGCCTGTTCAAGCTCTTTGGCGTGCTGCACCCAGCCGCCGGCGGTCACGCCATTGAGACTGGCGATCACTGGAATATCCAGCGCCTCTTTGAGCTGGCGCACATGATTGAGATATTGCTCTAGCCCAGTGCTGTAATCCTGAAAATTGGGCAAAAAGCCATCATCAGCCTCGGCAAAGCCGGTGGATTGTTGCAACTGAAAGCGGGCAGTGCCTTCTGATTCAGCGGTGATCGCCTCCTCAAACAGCGAATACATAATGATCGCTGAGGCACCAGCGTCTTCAAGCTGCTTGGCCATCTCAACACTTTTTGACAGTGGGGAGGCCGAAGGCACCAGCGGGTTTTTGAGGGTCAAGCCCAGATAATCGGTGGTTAGATCCATAGTGGGTCGTCATTCATGGTGAGGTGGAGACCGAGAACGCACGCCGAAGCGGCGATGCGTTCTGCTCAATATCAGCGGTGGCGTTCATAGAACGCCACCCCCGCAGTGTTAGCCCTTGGGTTCGGCCTTTTGCACTGCCAGATCCGCCAGGTGCTCATACAACGAAAAGCGCGTATCGACATGCTTTTGCGACAGCCGCAAGAAACGCTCGGCAGCCGCCGGGTTAATGCGGTTGAGCACATTGAAGCGATGCTCGCTGTAGATGTAATCCCGATAGGGGATATTGGGCGCTTTGCTGTCGATATGCAGCGGATGTTCACCGCGGTCAACCTTGCGCGGATCATAGCGGAACAACGGCCAGTGACCAGAATTCACTGCCATGTCTTGCTGGCGCAGATTGTTCGACAAGTCCGCACCGTGGGCGATACAGGGCGAGTAGCACAGCAGCACCGAGGGCCCATCATAGGATTCTGCTTCGATGAAGGCACGCAGGGTTTGCACATCCTTAGAGCCAAAGGCGACCTGAGCGACATAAACCGTCTCATACGCCATTGCCATCATCGCAAGGTCTTTTTTGAAAGTTGCCTTGCCGCCTGCAGAGAACTTGGCAACCGCGCCCATTGGCGTGGCTTTGGAAGTCTGGCCGCCGGTGTTGGAATAGACCTCGGTGTCGAGCACCAGCAGGTTGACATTGCGCCCAGTCGAGAGCACATGGTCAACACCACCATAACCGATATCATACGCCCAGCCGTCGCCGCCGACTGCCCACACACTGCGCTTGACCAACTGCTCACAGGTCGCCTCTAAGACATGAACATCGATGCTGTCGCCCAGCGTTGCCAGCTTTTGCTTGAGTGCCGCGACGCGCTCGCGCTGCTCGAAAATACCGACCTCGGTCGATTGGTCGGCATTGAGCAACCCATCGACCAGATTCTGACCGATCTTGTCGGCGAGTTTGACCAGATATTCCCGCGCCTGCTCGCACTGCTTATCAATCGCCAGCCGCATCCCCAGCGCGAACTCGGCATTGTCCTCAAACAGTGAATTGCTCCAGGTTGGGCCACGGCCATTGGGATCCGTTGCATAGGGCGTGGTCGGCAGGTTGCCGCCATAGATCGACGAACAGCCCGTCGCATTGGCGATCAACATTCGATCACCAAACAGTTGGGTGGCGAGTTTGACGTAAGGTGTTTCACCGCAGCCAACGCAAGCACCAGAGAACTCAAACAGCGGCTGCATCATCATCGCATGCTTGATCTTGCCAGCATCGAGCTTGGTGCGGTCGTACTCGGGCAGCGTTAGGAAGAAGTCCCAATTTGGCTGTTCCAGATCGTGACGCTCCTCAGCAGGCACCATGTTGAGCGCCTTGCGGTTGGGGTCTTTGCGGTCACGAATTGGGCACACCTCGACGCAGATCCCGCAGCCGGTGCAGTCATCCGGTGCCACCTGATAGGTGACATGATACCCCTCGGGGAAGTCCTTGCCCTTGATTGGCACATGCTGGAAATTCGGCGGTGCATTGGCTGCCAGCTCGGCAGGATAGACCTTGGAGCGGATCGCGGCGTGCGGACAGACCATTGGACATTTGCCGCAATGGGTGCAGATGTCGTCTTCCCATTTGGGCAGTTGCAGCGCCAGATTGCGCTTTTCATACAGCGCAGTGGCGGTCGGCCAGGTGCCATCGGCTGGCATCAGGCTGACTGGCAACTGATTGCCGCGGCCTTCGATCAGGATCGAGGTGACGCGCTTGACAAAATCGGTGGCATGATCAGGCACCACCGGCGGGCGAGCGTGGGTGCTGGTGACCTGCGCTGGAACCTCAACTGGATACAGCCCGGCGATACTGGCATCAATCGCCGCATAGTTGCGCTCCAACAGATGCTGACCTTTCTTGCCGTAGGTTTTCTCGACCGCTTTTTTAATCTCAGTAATCGCCTCGTCACGCGGCAGCACGCCCGAAATCGCAAAGAAGCAAGTCTGCATGATGGTGTTGATGCGACGCCCCATCTTGGTCTGCTCGGCAATCCCGTAGGCATCGACCACATAAAACTTGATCTTTTTGTCGATCATGGTCTGTTGCAGCTCACGCGGCAGATCGTTCCACACCTTATTGGCTGGGGTCTGCGAGTTGAGCAGGAAGGTCGCGCCTTCTTTGGCTTTTTCCAACAGGTTAAAGCGGGTAATGAAGGTCGGCTGATGACAGGCAACAAAACTTGCCTCATTCTCACCAATCAGATAGGTGCTATTGATCGGCTTGGGCCCAAAGCGCAGGTGGGACACGGTCATCGCGCCAGCTTTTTTCGAGTCGTACTCGAAATAGCCCTGGCCATAGTTGGGCGTACCCTCGGCGATGATTTTGATCGAGTTTTTGTTCGCCGAGACGGTGCCGTCCGAACCCAGCCCGTAGAACACGCAGTTGGTGACACCGGCATTGGCATCGGGGCGGAAGCTGGCATCCCACTCCAGATTGGTGTGGCTGACATCATCAATGATGCCGATGGTGAAGCCATTTTTGGGCTGCTCTTTGGTCAGTTCGTCAAAAATCGCCTTGACCATCGCTGGGGTAAATTCTTTGGATGACAGCCCATAGCGACCGCCGATAATGCGTGGCATGTGCGCGATGCGCCCGTCGCTGAACGCTTCGGCCAGTGCTGACACCGTGTCCTTATACATCGGCTCGCCGTTGGCACCTGGCTCTTTGCAGCGATCCAGAACCGCGATCTTGGTCGCAGTTGACGGTAATACTGACAGAAATGCCGACAGATCAAACGGACGATACAGCCGCACTTTGACCATGCCGACCTTCTCGCCGTGGGCGACCAGATGCTCGACCGCCTCTTGTGCCGCGCCGATGCCTGAGCCCATCAGCATGATCACCCGCTCGGCATCGGGTGCGCCGACATATTCAAACAGTTGGTACTGACGGCCAGTGAGCTTGGCAAACTGATCCATCTGCGCCTGGACAATGCCTGGCAGCTTGGCATAGTATGGATTGACGGTCTCGCGGCCCTGGAAATAAACATCAGGGTTTTGCGAGGTGCCGCGCACGATTGGATGATCGGGATTCAGCGCCCGGGCGCGATGCGCCTTGACCTGCTCCTCGTCGATCATGGCGCGAATCGTGTCTTGAGACAGCCGATCAATCTTAGACACCTCATGTGAGGTGCGGAAGCCATCGAAGAAATGCAGAAACGGAATGCGCGATTCCAGGGTGGCAGCTTGGGCGATCAGAGAAAAGTCCATGACCTCTTGCACCGAACCCGAACAGAACATGGCATAGCCGGTTGAGCGACAGGCCATGACATCGGAATGATCGCCGAAGATCGATAGCCCTTGGGCGGCTAAGGATCGCGCCGAGACATGAAACACCGTCGGGGTGAGTTCCCCGGCGATCTTGTACATGTTGGGGATCATCAGCAGCAGCCCTTGAGAGGCGGTGAAGGTGGTCGAGAGCGACCCGCCTTGCAGTGCGCCATGGATGGCACCGGCAGCGCCAGCCTCGCTTTGCATCTCAATGACATCGGGGACCGTGCCCCAGAGATTTTTGACCCCGAGTGACGACCACTCGTCGGCCCATTCGCCCATGTTAGAGGACGGGGTGATCGGATAGATGGCAATGACCTCGTTGGTCATGTGCGCGACATAGGCGGCGGCTTCGTTGCCGTCGACGGTAACCATTTGCTGTTGTGACATCGATTCGTCTCGAAAAGCTTGGGTTGGATGCGCAATCCTCGGCATAACCGAGGATCATGCGGCGAAACCTAGAATGAATTATCTTAGCAGGCTGGGTGGCAGGATTGAACCCATAGTCAGTATAAAACCCATAATAAAAATCATCTGTTTTAAACACAAAATGTCAAAAATCGAATCATTCGTTTCTGATCTGAGATTATTGCAACAATGATCGCATTGCCACCAATCGAACACATTATCCATGAAGCGGAACGGGCGCTGGCTGAAGACCTCGGCTCAGGCGACATCACCGCCAAGCTGCTGCCTGCGGGACAGAGTGCTCAAGCTGAGTTGATCTCACGCCAAACGGCGGTGTTGAGTGGAGCGGCCTGGTTTAATGCAGTGTTTTGGTGTCTTGATCCCAAGATGCAGCTTGACTGGCAGGTGCAGGATGGCGAGCGGGTGAATGCTGATCAGGTGATTTGTCGGCTCCAGGGGGGGCTTCGTGAGCTGCTCACTGGCGAGCGTACTGCGCTGAATTTATTGCAAACCCTTTCAGGAACCGCCACCCGCGCCCGCGCTTATGCCGATGCGGTGAGCGGATTGCCAACGCGGATTCTCGACACCCGCAAGACCTTGCCCGGATTGCGGCTGGCACAAAAATATGCCGTGCGCTGCGGTGGCTGCCATAATCATCGCTTAGGGTTATATGATGCGATTTTAATTAAGGAAAATCATATTTTAGCTGCTGGTTCGATTGCCAACGCAGTGGCGGCGGCGCGTGACTTAACGCCCACGCTGGGAATCGAGATCGAGGTTGAAACCCTAGAGGAGCTACGAGAGGCACTTGCTGCGGGAGTTGAGCGGGTGTTGCTGGATAATTTCACAGTCGATCTGCTGCGCGAAGCGGTTGCGATCAACCAAGGCCGTGCTCGGTTGGAGGCATCAGGCGGCATGACCCTCGATCAACTGCGCACAGTTGCCGAAACTGGCGTTGATGACATCTCAATCGGCGATCTAACCAAAAGTGTCGCGGCGGTTGATCTGTCATTGCGGTTGGTAAAAAACACAACTTAATACCCGCTTCCCTCATAGCTTTCTGAGGCGAGGTTTTCAAATCTCGTGTATTTCCCTAAAAAACTTAGTTTTACGGTGCCGATGGGGCCGTTGCGTTGTTTGCCAATGATAATTTCAGCAACGCCTTTGTCGGGGCTGTTGTCGTTGTAGACTTCATCGCGATAAATAAAAACGATAACATCAGCATCCTGTTCAATCGCCCCTGATTCGCGCAGATCAGACATCAGTGGTCGCTTGTTGGGGCGCGTTTCCAAGCTGCGGTTGAGCTGCGACAGGGCAACCACTGGCACATTGAGTTCTTTGGCTAAAGCCTTGAGTGAGCGCGATATTTGCGAGATTTCAGTGGCGCGGTTCTCGCCCTGATTGGGCACCTGCATCAGTTGTAGATAATCAATCACGATCAGTCCCAATTCTTTGTCCTCGCGCTTGAGTTCGCGGGTTAAGCGGCGGACGCGGGCGCGCAAATCGGTGGGCGATAGCCCGCCGGTGTCATCAATGTACATCGGCACCTGGGAGAGCATACTCACCGCTGAGGTCAGGCGCGGCCAATCCTCGTCATTGAGTCGGCCAGTGCGCACATTGTGCTGATCAATCTGCCCTAAGGAGGACATCATCCGCATCGCCAACGAGGCACCAGGCATCTCCATGCTAAAAATCGCCACCCCCTTACCGGTTTTGATGCCGACATTCTCGGCAAGATTCATCGCAAAACTGGTTTTGCCCATGGAGGGGCGGCCTGCGATGATGATCAAATCCGCTGGTTGTAGCCCCGAGGTTTTCATATCAAAATCAATAAATCCCGTCGGCAGCCCGGTAATTGGCTCATTGCGGTGATACAGCTCGTCGATGGTTTGCAACGCCTGGGATAAAAGTCCACGAATCGACTGGAAGCCGCCGCCGCGACTGAGCTGTTCGGCAATTGCAAACACTTTTGATTCAGCAACATCGAGAATTTCGGCCTCATTGCGTCCCTCAGTGTCAAATGCCAGATCGGTAATCTCCATCCCAGCACGCACCAATTGTCTTAACACTGAATTAAAACGCACAATGCGAGCATAGTGTGCGGCATTGGCTGCGGTGGCTGTGTTAAGATCAATCTCGGCAAGATAAGGCAGCCCGCCGATGTCGTTGAGCAACTGGCGTTTATCGAGCGTTTCCGCCACTGTGACCACATCAAATGGCTGATTGTCATCGGCAAGAATGCAGATCGCCCGAAAGATCAACTGATGCTCGCGGCGGTAAAAATCTTCTTCGCGCACCTGATCGGCCACCAATTCCCAGACGCTATTTTCGAGCATCAGCGCCCCAAGGAGCGATTGTTCGGCATTGACATTGTGTGGCGGAATACGCACGCCACTGAGCGCTGGGTCATCAAAGAAACTCAAGACCAATCACCTATCGGTTAAAGTGTGCAGTATCAGCCGCGCAGAATCAGCGCGACCGTTATACAATCGCTGGTTTAATGATCGCGCCCAGGTGCGCGTTGAATGGCAGGATCAAATCAATTATGACTGAGGATACAAGTTTTGAGGCGTTGTTGCAGGAGAGTGCGACGCGCCCTCGCCACAAACCGCTCAAAGTCGGGGCGCAGGTCACAGGCACGGTGGTCGCCATCGATGCTGAACAGATTTTCGTCGATGTGGGTGCTAAAACTGAAGCGCGAATGGAACGCAGTGGCCATGTCAACGAGGCCGGCGAGCTGACCTTGGCAGTGGGCGATGTGGTCAATGCGCGGATCACTGGCATGGACAACGGGACGCTGATTCTTGGCAGCCGCCAGACTCGGGTGCTGCATGGCCAGGCGGAGCTAGAAAGTGCCTATCGTCAAGGGCAGCCAGTGGAAGGACAGATCACCGCCGTGATCAAGGGTGGGCTAGAGGTGCAGATTGCCGGTCAGCGGGCATTTTGTCCCGCCTCGCAAGCTGATCTGCGCTTTGTCGAGGATTTATCACCCCTGGTTGGCGAACGCCACAGCTTTCGCATCACCAAGCTCACCTTGGGTCGGAACCTGAATCTGGTGGTCTCGCGGCGTGCGATCTTAGAAGAACAGCAGGCGGCCCGCGTTGCCGAGCTACGCGCCCAGCTCAAACCGGGCGCGGTGTTGAGTGGCACGGTGACCTCGCTGCAAGATTATGGCGCGTTTGTCGATCTCGGCGGCATTGAGGGGATGATTCATATCAGCGAATTGGCACCGAACCGTATCCGTCACCCGCAAGAGGTCGTGACTGTGGGACAGACGCTGGAGGTGGCGGTGTTGCGGATTGAGCCAAGCACCAAGGCTGGCAAGCCAGATCGAATCGCATTGTCATTGCGTGCGGTCGGTCAAGCTACGCAGCCCGAAGAATCGCGCCCCGCTGCCGCGCAGTCGCAGATGGGAACCTTTGGTGAGCTGTTGCGCGCCCAACTCAATCAGCGCGACGAGCGCAGTTAATCGGAAATTTTAGCTATGTCAGAAAAAGCCCCTTGGATTACCTATCGCCCTGAGCTGAAGGTGCTTGATTGCACAGTGCGCGATGGCGGTCTGATCAATGCCCATCGCTTTAGCGATGAGTTCGTCCGTGCGATGTATCACGCCTGTCTTGCCGCTGGCGTGGATTACATGGAGATTGGCTACAAAAACTCCAAAAAAACCTTCCCCACTGCCAACTTTGGGCCGTGGCGACATTGTGATGAGACCGATTTGCGGCGCATCGTTGGCGATCACACCTCGGCTGCCACCGGGCTAAAACTTGCGGCAATGGCTGATGCTGGCAAAAGCGATTGGAAAACCGACCTGTTGCCGGCTGCTGATAGCGTGCTGGATGTCATCCGCGTGGCGTTCTATGCCCATCAAGTGTCCGAGGCGGTGGACATGATCGCCCACGCCCACGAGCTTGGCTATGAGACCACCGCCAATCTGATGGCGGTGTCGAATATTTCAGAATCGGAGATCGACACCGTGCTGGAGGCAATTGCCCCGACTCAGGTTTCGACTATGGTGGTTGTGGACAGCTTCGGCTATCTGTATCGTGAGCAGATTGATCGGCTGTATCACAAATACGCCGCTGCGATGGCGGGCACGGGCAAAGAGATCGGCATTCATGCCCACAATAATCTGCAACTGGCGTTTGCTAATACCATCGAGGCGATTATTCTCGGCTGCAATCGCGTTGATGCGACCATTTTTGGTCTAGGTCGCGGGGCGGGGAACTGTCACACTGAGTTACTGCTGGGCTTTTTGCGCAATCCCAAATTTGATGTGCGCCCAATTATCGAGGCAATTCAGCATCAGGTGATGCCGCTGCGTCAAGAGATCGAATGGGGGGCGCTGATTCCGTACAACATCACTGGACAGCTCAATCAGCATCCACGCTATGCTATTGAGTGGCGTGCTGGGCCGACACCGGATGATTTTCTCGCCTTTTATGACAAGGTGGTGGCGGAGATCTGAAAGTGAAACCATTGATTCTCTGGTGGTGTTTATTGATCACCGCACCGCTGAGTTTTGCCGCCGCTCTTGATTGCTGGAATGAGCCACCGCTCACCCGCAAGCCACAGCCGGGCTGGGAGTCACGCACCTTGATCGGGATGACTCGCCAGCAAGCACTCAAAACCCTTGGCTG
>SKYD01000279.1 GCA_007128075.1 Thiorhodovibrio sp. | reverse complement strand
TTTGCGATGACGGATCGCCTGGTGTTGCTCGATGTCGTGGTCGATCCGACTGAGAATGTTTACCCGATGATCGCCGCTGGCAAGGGTCAGCATGAGATGCATCTGGCGCCCACCCTATCCGAACGCGAGCTGGCTTGAGGCCGAATCTATGAGACATATCCTATCAATGCTGGTTGAAAACGAATCGGGTGCGTTGTCCCGCATCTCGGGACTGTTTTCAGCCCGTGGCTACAACATTGAATCGCTCACCGTTGCCCCGACCAACGACCCTTCGCTGTCGCGCATGACCTTAGTCACCAGCGGCAATGACGAGATCGTTGAGCAGATTAAAAAGCAGCTCAACAAGCTGATTGATGTCGTTAAACTGCTCGATCTATCCGATGGGCCGCACATCGAGCGCGAGATGATGCTGATTAAGCTCAAAGCCGCTGGCGCGGATCGTGAGGAACTTAAACGCTTGGTTGATATTTTTCGCGCCAAGATCATCGATGTCACCGAGCAAAGCTATGTGGTCGAGCTGACTGGTGCCTCCACCAAGCTCGATGCCTTTATCCAGGCCGTTCCCGAAGGACTGATCACCGAGGTGGTGCGCTCAGGTCCAACGGGAATTGGCCGCGGCCCGACTGGGCTGACTCTTTAATTTGACTGCAAGGACTCTCCCTATTTATGGCTATCAATGTGTATTACGACAAAGACGCGGATTTGTCCCTGTTGCAGGGCAAGACCGTCGCCATCATCGGCTATGGCTCCCAGGGGCACGCCCACGCCAATAACCTCAAAGATTCTGGGGTTAAAGTGGTGGTTGGTTTGCGCTCTGGCTCTGCCTCAGCAGCGAAGGCCACCAATGCCGGGCTGACGGTTCAAGAGATTCCTCAAGCAGTTGCCGCTGCTGATGTGGTGATGATCTTAGCCCCCGATGAGCATCAGGCAAAACTCTACCGCGATCAGGTCGCCCCCAACATCAAATCCGGCGCAGCGTTGGCGTTTGCCCACGGTTTTAACATTCATTTTGGCCAGATTGAGCCGCGTGAAGACCTCGATGTGATCATGGTCGCGCCCAAAGGCCCGGGGCATTTGGTGCGCTCCACCTACACTCAAGGTGGCGGGGTGCCGAGTTTGATCGCGGTGCATCAGGATGCGACCGGTAAAGCCCGTGATATTGCGATGGCGTATGCCTCCGCCAATGGCGGCGGGCGGGCGGGTATCATCGAAACCAGCTTCCGCGAAGAGTGTGAAACCGATCTGTTTGGTGAACAGGTCGTACTCTGTGGTGGGCTGACCGCGCTGATTCAGGCGGGATTTGAAACCCTGGTCGAGGCGGGTTATGCCCCTGAGATGGCCTATTTTGAGTGTCTGCATGAGGTCAAGCTGATCGTGGATCTGATCTACGAAGGCGGCATTGCCAACATGCGCTACTCGATTTCCAATACTGCCGAATATGGCGACATGACCCGCGGCCCACGGGTGATCACTGAGTCCACCAAGGCCGAGATGAAGCGCATCTTAGGCGAGATTCAACGCGGCGATTTTGCCCGTGAATTTATCTTGGAAAATCAGGCGGGGGCGCCGCGGATGAAGGCAATGCGCCGTTTGATGCAAGAGCATCCCGTTGAAGAAGTCGGCGAGCGGCTGCGGGCGATGATGCCCTGGATCCGCGACAAGCAGTTGGTTGATAAATCAAAGAATTAACAACCAGCGGTTGCCCGAATCAATGCAGATTCGGGCAGAACTTGCTATGCGACAAGCACCGCTTGCAATAGCCACAAACCACCCGCCGTCAATGCCAGCGCGGTCAACGCCAAGGCTGTCACCCGCAGTCGCAGTGGCTTGAGATAATCCATCAACACATTTCGCACCCCAACCCAGGCGTGTGCAATCAGCAGTGGCACCAACAGCAGCCACCCCAACATGACCAACGGCTGCTGCATCCATGCCACCAAAGTGCCATGATCGGCTGGCGGTTGCAGTAAAAACTGCAACACCAGATAGGTGGCAAACAGTGCCAAATAAACAGCACTGAGACGCTGCAACACCCAAGCGTGCAATCCTGAAGCTTGACGACTCACTGCACAAACCCCCAACTGATCAAGGTTAAACCACCAGAGATGGCAAATACTATCCAGGCACTGCGCCGTGCTGCTGAACGCTCAACAAACAGCCCCAGATCGAGCAGCAGATGACGACCTCCAGCCAGAAGATGATGGAAAAAAGACCACAGCACCAGCAGTAGCCAGAGTTTAACCAATGCGTGATCGAACACCGCCGCCGTTGCCGCAAAGTCCGCTGGACTGGCAAGCGCCTGAGTCAGCAGCCCAATCAAGAGCGGTAAGGCGACAACCAAGAGCAAGCCGCTGATGCGGTGTAAAATTGACAGCACACCTGGCAGCGGCAGCCGGATAAGACGCAGATCAAGAAAAACAGGTCTATGATGAATGGTCACGGGATTAAAATTCTGTGTTATGTTGATGCCTCCTCCGGCTGAAGCCGGAGGATTCCCCGGCCCACCTTTGGACTTCGTCTAATGAGGTTGGCATCCCAACCCGGCACTGGTGTTTTGATCTCACAGCAGAGACATCCAATGCC
>SKYD01000292.1 GCA_007128075.1 Thiorhodovibrio sp. | reverse complement strand
CGCGAGCGCGGCTATTGTTTGATGATCGGCGGTGATACAGCGGCTGTCGAGCGGGTCGATCCAATTTTTGCCGCGCTGGCTCCTGGTGTTGGCGAGATTGAGCGCACTCAGGGTCGAGAAGGCGCGCCTGATCAGGCGGAACAAGGCTATCTGCATTGTGGTGCCAGTGGTGCTGGGCATTTCGTCAAGATGGTACACAATGGCATCGAATATGGTCTGATGGCTGCTTATGCGGAAGGGCTGAATTTGCTCAAACATGCTGGCGTGGGGCGACACACGACGGCAACCAATGCCGAGACCGCGCCCTTGGCGAATCCTGAAAATTTTCAATATGATATCGACATCGCCCGCGTCACTGAGCTGTGGCGGCGCGGCAGCGTCATTTCGTCGTGGCTGTTGGATTTAACCGCCAACGCGCTCCATGCTGATCCCGATTTAAGCCAGTTTGGGGGCCAGGTGTCGGATTCTGGTGAGGGGCGGTGGACGAGCATTGCCGCGATTGAATCTGGCACCCCGTTGCCAGTGCTGACCACGGCGTTATTTGAGCGGTTTACTTCACGCGGCGAGGCTGATTTTGGCAATCAAATTCTGTCCGCGATGCGCTATCAATTCGGCGGTCATCGCGAACAGAAAGAGTAGAGAAAATTATTTTTTGGCGTGTGCTTGGGCACTTTCCAGCACTGTGTTGCGCCCACGCTGATCGAGCTGACGGAAATCATGAATCAGCTTGATTTCCTCATCATTGAGCGGTGCCTGATCGTTTAAGCACAGCAGATAGGTTGGCGAAACCTGACCGAGTGCATGGGCAATCAGCGTTACCGCCTCAATCCCCGGGCGGCGCAGCCCCTGCTCATAGTTGCTAATCCGCGATTTGGACAATGCCTCGCCAGTCAGCTCCGAGAGCTGCGCAAGGCTCATGCCACGGGCATTGCGCAATGCCCGAATGCGTTTGCCAATCAGCGTATTCAGCTCCTGATCCTCGGCAGGAAGCTGGAATTTTTGGCTGACGGGAATATACGACTTGGTGATACCCGCTTGCGGGGTGATTTGTGGTCGGGTGCTATCATCATCCAAACACAATAAATATTCTGGCGTGACTTCCAAAGCAGTCGCCAACGCCTGAAGGGCATCGCGGCGTGGCTTGCGCAGCCCCTGTTCGTAATTATTAATGCGTTCTGTAGACACGGAATGATTGGTGCGTACCGATAGCTCCTCACGCGTCCAGCCTTGCTTCATGCGGCTGTCGTGAATCCGCTCACCAATTTTTTGTCGCAAATTGACCATCAATTAAACTCCTCAAATAGAACTGGTAAGAAAAATAACGCATCCTTGCTGTGTCGCGCCACAGCGCCAGCATATCCTGCATCATTGTGTATTTTAGCAGATATTTATCATTTGTATATGCTTAGCGTGAAAAAACTTTAAGTGTATTCACAAAAAATACTCAGTCAACCTTGACCATCTGCACCACAACCAAACGCCCGCCCTCGCCGCGTTCGAGCAGAATCTGCAAGCCGTCCTTGAGTTCGAGCTGTCCCCCGGGAGGCACTGGGGTTTTGGTGCTGACATTGAGTAAATCGGGCAGCCGCTCATTCACCAGCCACCAGGTGTCTTGATGCCAGACGAAATAGCCCACGCGCTGCTTCTCGCTGGCGCTCAATTTTTCATTGGGCACCACGCGGCTGTTGGCATGCCAAGCAAACAGCGATTGCCCGGTCCACACCATTAGCCGATGGTTGTCGGGGCGATACTGGCCACCGTGGCGCGAGGAATACAGATTTAAGATCGGCAAGGTGCCACGAAACGGCGTACCACAGAACGGACAGGCAGGTTTGGTGGTGTTATCAAACACATACCACTGTTGTTCACACTCGGGATTGTGACAGGGCTGCACCAGATCGACGGTCTTGACCAGTGCGGTCTCCCAATCATTCGCCGAAGGACGCGCTGCGGGCTGATGCAATCCCTCGATCAAAGCCGCTTCAAACAGCGGGGTGAGGTAGGGGCCAGTCAGGGTGTAGGGGCGTTGGCTGGTATCCAGCCACGGCAGATCGCTGGGCTTGAGCTGATCCAGCCGCACGCGGTTGCTCAGATCGGCGGGATGCTCGATAAACAGTGCCTTTTCGCCCATGGTTAGGGTTTCATCGACCTGTTCATCGTTCAAATCATGAATTTTGCCGCCGCGCAGTGGGTGACGATACAGCAGATACATATAGATCAGCACTGCCAGCGCGTGTAGATCAGTCTCACGGCGCGGCAGATGGCGGTTGGGATCGGTTTTGGCTAGATGGCGGGTCGCCACCACCTCGGGGGCGATAAAATCCGGGGTGCCGACCACATCCGGCGGATATTTGCCTGGCACCACCAGCCCATCGACATCAATCACACAAGCAAGCCCCTGGGTGGGATCGACCAACACATTTTTATAACTTAAATCAGAATGGGCGAGTCCCGCCATGTGCAGCCGCCGCACCGCCCGCGCCAACAACAAACACAATTTGAGATGATTGAGCCAGGTGCCCAGCTCACGCGGGTCGAGAAACCGCTGGCGCAGACTGGCAGTAGCAAACCACTTGCCTTCTTTTTCCTTGCCCTGGATG
>SKYD01000154.1 GCA_007128075.1 Thiorhodovibrio sp. | reverse complement strand
GCCTCGGCTTCGGTCATCATCGGCAAAATTCCGGGCAAGCGGCTGGCAAGCATCGATTTTCCAGTGCCTGGTGGCCCGATTAGCAACAGACTATGTGCTCCTGCTGCGGCAATCTCTAACGCCCGCTTTGCCTGTGCCTGACCGCGCACCTCGCTGAGATCGGCCACCTGTGGACGGGCATCGCGGGTGCGCGGATCAGCGTGGTAAGGCGCGAGCAACTGCTCGCCATTGAGATGCGCACAGACCTCCAGCAGATCAGTGGCTGGATAAATGGTCAGATCACGCACCAGCGCCGCCTCAGCCGCGTTGGCTTGGGGCAGGATCAATCCGCGCCCGGCATCACGCGCTGCCAGTGCCGCCGGCAGCACTGCGGTCACCGGTCGCAAGGCACCAGACAGCGCCAGCTCGCCCAAGCATTCAACCTGCTCTAGCCCCTGAGTGCGTATCTGGTGTGAGGCACCGAGAATCCCCAAGGCAATGGCGAGATCAAAGCGCCCGCCTTCTTTGGGTAAATCCGCTGGGGCCAGATTGACGGTGACCCGACCATTGGGGTAGTCAAACTCTTTGCTTTTTAACGCACCGCGCACGCGGTCTTTGCTCTCGCGCACCGCCATTTCGGGAAGCCCGACAATGGATATCCCCGGCAACCCGCCAGCGGTTTGCACCTCGACAATGACCTCGGGGGCCTGAATGCCATAGGCTGCGCGACTGCGCAAAATACACAGACCCATCGCAATTTCAGATGAAACACTTAATGATCATTGAACGCCGTGGGCGCTGATGGCGGATGCTCTAGCTCGGCAACCCGTTTTTCTAATTGCTCTAGGCGCGAGCGGGTACGCGCCAGCACGGTGGCTTGCACATCAAATTCCTCGCGGGTGACCAGATTGAGATAATTCAGCCCTGATTCGAGCGTGGCACGCAAACTGCGCTGTAGGTCTTCTTGCAACACCTGCACCCCCTTGGGCATGGTGTCTGCCAAACGACGCGCCAGCTCATCAAGCTGTTTGGGATCTAGCATTTTTACATTTGCCTCGTATTGAATGAAAAAAGGGTGCCGGTCTTTCCCGGCTGTCAGCTCTTACAAGCCACCCAAATGAACGCTCAAGCCAGGGATGGCGTAGGTCGGACATCAAGGTGCGCGCTATTCGTGTTCGTGCTCAACCGCTGAATCGCTTAAGCCATAGCGACGCAGTTTGACATAAAGACTTTGCCGACTTAAGCCCAACAGCTCGGCTGCTGAGGCGCGGTTATCACTGGTCAGCTCCAGTGCCGCTTCAATACATAGGCGTTCGATCATATCCGTGGACTCGCGCACCACCTCTTTGAGCGGCACTCGTCCCACCAATTCAGTGAGCTGTTCGACCGAACGCGGCAGCGCCCGTCCCGCGCCATGGCTTGGCGATACCCGTCGATCAACATTACGAATGATAAACCCAAAGCTCGATTGTTCGCCGGTGGTCACCGCGACAGCGGAAATCTCAACCTCGGTGCTGGCACCATAATCGCTACGAATCGTGGTCGCAAACAGCCGCACCGCGCCATGTTGGCGCAAATTGGCAAGCAGCACATTCAGATCAACGCCCGGGCGACCCAGCCAATGATCCAGCGATTCACCACGCGCCTGGTCTTCGCTGGCGATCTGGGCTAATTCCAAAAAAGCGGCATTGGCACTTAAAATCCGCCCATCCTGGCGAGTGACCACGATACCATCTGGGGCCTTTTCCAGCATGCGGAAAAAGCGCGAGCGGGTTTCAACAACGCTGCCGCCCGCGCTTGGGGATTCAACTGGAATCAGGCGCACTAAAAGATAGGTTGAATTTTCTTGACGAATGGGCGCGGCTGACACCACAAATTCAGCATCGCGGGCAACGAGACGGGCGCGGACATCGTTGCTGCGTCCAGCAGCGCGCACCCCCGCCAGCAACGATTGGATCGACTCCGTGCCCTTGGCGTTAAAGCCGTCAGGAAAGGCTCGCCCGATGACTTTTCGTGAATCAGTGCCCAGCACCGCCCCGGCAGCGGGATTGGCCTCAACAATTTTTCCAGTACTCGGATCGACAATAATAATCGCCTTGGCCGTGGAGCGAAACAGCAGCCGATAGCGGGTTTCAAGCTGGCGCAGCCGCCAATAATCGCGCTCAAGCGACTGCTGGGCATCAACTAAACGCTGTTGTAGCGCCGCAATGCCTTGCAAATTGCGCCCGACGGCGACAATATTTTGTCGACTGCCGAGTCGGGCGGTGCAATAGCGCACCGGCATCTCATTGCCGTTGACGGCGAGATGATCGACCTGCTCCCAATGCAGCGGCAATTGGTCGCTGTTGGCGTGTTGCAACAATTTGGTTATTCGTGGACGGCTATCGGGCTTGACGGTCTCAGTCCAGTGCTGCCCAATCCAGTCCACGCCTAACTCAGAAGACAGCTCTTCGTGACCATAGGCGATGTCGAGAATGCGGCCATCTTGGTCTAAAATCAGCGCGATATCGGCCGCTGCCGCAATTAATTCTGCGACCGCTGAGGTGCTTAGCTCACCTAAGGCGGAGAACGGGGCGTCAAATTGCTTCACTGGAGGGGCGACCACATTCGCCAGATGAGGAGACCATGCGTCCAT
>SKYD01000125.1 GCA_007128075.1 Thiorhodovibrio sp. | reverse complement strand
TTGATGGCGGCGTTGCGGCTCAACATTCCTGCGGTGTTTGTCTCTGGTGGGCCGATGGAGGCGGGCAAAATTCTTTCGGATGACCGCGAGATCGCGCTGGATTTGGTCGATGCGATGGTGGCGGCAGCCAGTCCAGAGCTCACCGATACCACCGTCGAGCGTTATGAACGCTCCGCCTGTCCGACCTGCGGCTCCTGCTCGGGGATGTTCACCGCCAATTCAATGAACTGTCTGACCGAGGCGCTCGGCTTGAGCCTGCCCGGCAACGGATCATTGTTAGCCACACATGCCGCCCGTCGTGAGCTATTTCTCGAAGCGGGGCGGCTGATCGTTGAGCTTACCCAACGCTGGTATCAACAAAACGATGCCAGCGTACTGCCGCGCTCAATTGCCAGCTTTGCTGCTTTTGAAAATGCGATGAGTTTGGACATCGCCATGGGTGGCTCCACCAACACAGTGCTGCATTTGCTGGCTGCGGCACACGAGGCGCAGGTCGATTTCACCATGGCGGATATTGATCGCCTCAGCCGCCAAGTGCCCAATCTGTGCAAAGTGGCTCCAGCGGTGGCGCACTATCACATGGAAGATGTACACCGCGCTGGCGGGGTGATGGCGATTCTTGCCGAGTTGCAGCGTGCCAAGTTATTGCATCCAGAGGTGCCGACGGTGCATAGCCCCTCACTGGCGGCGGCTCTGGCGCAGTGGGATATTCTCAATGACAACAATCAGCAGGCGCGTGAACGCTATCTGGCAGCACCTGGCGGCGTTCCGACTCAAGAAGCATTTAGCCAAGCGGCACGCTGGAGCAGTCTCGATACCGACCGCGCCCAAGGCTGCATTCGTGACCTTGAACACGCTTATAGCCAAGATGGTGGGCTGGCCGTGCTCTATGGCAATGTTGCCGAGCAGGGCTGTATCGTCAAAACCGCGGGGGTTGATGAATCGATTCTGACCTTTAAGGGGCCAGCGCGGGTGTTTGAAAGCCAAGAAGCGGCAGTCGATGCCATTCTCAATGATCAGATCCACGCCGGCGATGTGCTGATCATTCGCTACGAAGGCCCCAAAGGTGGCCCGGGGATGCAGGAGATGCTCTATCCGACCAGCTATCTCAAATCCAAAGGGCTGGGCAAACAGTGTGCATTATTGACCGACGGCCGCTTTTCTGGTGGCACCTCGGGGCTGTCCATCGGCCATGTTTCGCCAGAAGCCGCCGAAGGGGGCACCTTGGGCTTGGTCGAAGAGGGCGATCTGATTGAGATTGACATCCCGCAGCGCCGCATTGAGCTTGTGGTTGATGAGCCAACGCTGACTGCACGCCGCCAGCGCATGGATGCCCAGGGCGCGGCTGCCTGGAAGCCACAGAAGCGTCAGCGTCCGGTCTCGGTGGCGCTCCAAGCCTATGCCGCACTCACCACCAGTGCCGCACACGGAGCGGTGCGCATGCTCTAAAGTTGCAGCGGCCTTCGGGTCGCATTGCGCTTCCCTTCGCAATGCTGTTATATCGCCGCAGTTTCGGTTAAAATAATCGCGATCAAGCTTGATAATTTCGATTTGCTTTAACTAGAGGCGCGTGCGGCATTATGGCAGATGCTCTTTTTGCTCAAAAAAAATTCTTAGTGGTGGACGATTTTGCAGATATGCGCTCGCTGTTGCGCGGAATTCTGTATGCAATCGAGGCTCAGCATGTTGATCTTGCCGCCAATGGTAGCGAAGCACTCACACGCATGAGCAAAAAACGCTACGATGTGGTGCTTTGTGATTATAACCTGGGCCCTGGCAAGGATGGACAGCAACTTCTCGAAGAAGCGCGGCATCGCGAGCTGTTAGGAATCGATTCCATCTTTATTATGGTCACGGCAGAAAATGCCCGCGAGATGGTGATGGCGGCAGTGGAGTATTTTCCCGACAGCTATCTGACCAAGCCCTTTACTGCTGAATTGTTGCGCACCCGATTGCGTAAATTGTTTGACAAAAAAGCCAATCTAAGCAATGTCAATCGCGCCCTAACCACCAAAAATTATGCTCGGGCGATCAGTGAACTTGATCAGTTAATGGTCACCTCGCCGAAATATAAGGCCGACTATCAAAAGCTCAAAGCCGACATTTGCATCCGCGCCATGCGCTATGACAAGGCATTGCGCATCTATCAAGATGTGCTCTCGGTGCGCGATCTAAGCTGGGCGCATCTTGGCGTGGGCAAAGTGCAGTTTTTGCAGAAAAAATATGCCCAAGCCGAAAGCACGCTCAAGGAGCTGATTGAGCATGACCGCACCCTAACCGAGGCCTATGACTATCTCGCCCGCGCTCAGTTGGCGCAAAGTCGCTACTCTGAGGCTGAAAAAACACTCGATGATGCCACAAAAATTTCACCTCGGGGCTTCCAGCGACAGGTGATGCTTGCTGAGGTGGCAACTGCCAATGGTGAGCCAGAAAAAGCGGAGACGGCGTATCGCAAAGCGATCTCGGTTGGCAAGCAATCGATGAAGATGCAGCCCGCGATTCATGCTGGATTGGCCAAAGCGCTCGCTGCCAATGGTCGCCACACCGAGGCACTGGAGGTGGCTGGACGCATCAGCCGCAATTTTCCCAGCCATCCACAGGCTCAGCTCTATCAAGCAACGACCACAGTGCTGGTCAAGAGCGATGAGGGCGACGAGGAAGGTGCTGCGAAAGCCTTAGAAGGCGTCGAAAAGGCAATGAAAAATCTCGATCCGGCATCGATCTCAGCCAATATGGGGCTGGAGCTGGTGAAAACTTATGCCAAATTAGGCCATAAAGACAAGGCATCTGAGGTGTTGCATACCGTGGTTGCTAACAACCATGATGACGACATTTTTATCGCCGAAGTGAAAAGTGCTTGCACCAACCTCGATCTGGGTGAGATCGATGATGCATCGATCAATAACATTCAGCAAAATGTTGTTAAAACCAATAACAAAGGTGTGCAATTAATTCAGCAAGGACAGTTTGATCAAGCCATCGAGCTGTTGCACCAAGCCGCTGACGGTCTGCCTGGCAATCGAACCGTCAACCTTAATGCTGCCAAGGCACTGATTTTAAAGATGCAAAAACAGGGTGCCAAACATGAGGAGTTGCAGCAAGTGCGCGCCTATGTCGATCGAGTTCGCCATAATGGTCCCGAAGATTGGCGGCTGATTGAGGTCACCAACCAATTACAAAAATTGGTTCCAACTGATTAAAAGCAAAGGAAGATCATGGATTTCCCAGACATGTTGGCCTCGTCAATTCACGACATTAAAAACTCGCTAGGCGTAGTGTCCAATAATCTCGCCATCTTAATTGGGGATCCCGAAACCAAATTTTCGGATCCTCAACGGGCGTGCCTGCTTCAGCATGAGGTGCAGCGGGTCAATAACAATCTGATTCAACTGCTCAATCTGTATAAGCTCGGCGAAAATGCGCTGATGTTAGATATTTGCGAGCATCAGGTCGAAGATTTACTCGAAGAGGTGGTTGTAAATAATGAGGCGATCTGTAAATCACTGGGCGTGACCCTTGATTATGGGTGCGATCCCGAACTCAGCGGCTATTTTGATCTCGAGCTATTGCGCGGTGTGCTAGAGAGCACCATCGGCAATGCCCAACGCTATGCCACCAGCCGTATTCATCTCGATGCCAAATACAAAGACGACTATCTGGTGATTCAGGTCGAGGATGACGGCGCTGGCTTCCCGCCGGAATTGCTTAAAGTCACTGGCATCGGCCATCACATGATCCAGATGCTCAATGTCTCGGGGCGCACCCGTCTTGGTCTGCTGTTTGCTGAAAAGATCAGTCGGCTGCACCGTACCAAAGAACGGACAGGCTTTATCCGTATCGAAAATGGCTGCACCCTTGGCGGCGGCTGTTTCCAGATTTGGTTGCCATAGATTGGTTTAGCAAAATGAAACAGTATGGCTTACCTCATGGCTGGGATGCTGATCGAGTCGCCAAGGTTGTGGAGCATTACGAAAACCAAACAGAGGATGAAGCCCTTGCAGAAGACGAAGCGGCATTGGAGACGGACGGGCAAACGGTGATGGAAATCCCCAGTGTGCTGGTGCCAGCGGTTAGGGAACTGCTAGCAAACCATGAAGCGACGGGTTGAATGATCGATCCATGCACCCAAGACCCCGCCTACGCCTAATCCTCTTATTGGTTGTGGCGTGCGTGCTGGGCATCGTTGCCAGCCCGCTTCAAGCCGCCACCGAGGTGCGGATTTTAATTGATGTCTCGGGCAGTATGCAGCGCACCGATCCGCAGAATTTGCGGGGCCCGGCGCTGCGGCTGATTGCCGAGCTATTGCCGATGGATGTCACCGCCGGGGTGTGGCTGTTTGCCGGAGAGACTGAGGTGTTGATTCCGCTCGGCACGGTTGATGCTGAATGGAAACGACAAGCCCGCGCCAGGCTTAATCGCATTCATTCCCGTGGGCTGTTGACTGATATTGAAGGCGCACTCAATACGGCGATTGCCGACTGGTCAGCAGCGAGCGCCGATGATCAACGCTATATCATCATGCTCAGCGATGGGCTGGTGGATGTTGCCGGTGGTGAGGATGCCAGCGCGGCTTCTCGCCAGCGGCTTCTTGTCGATCTCGCCCCGCGATTGCGAACCTTGGGCGCCCGCTTAAATCTCGTCGGTCTTTCAAATGAGATCGATGCCGAGTTGTTTGCTCAGCTTGCTGATGCCACTGGTGGCTGGTATGAACAGGCCGCCAGCGCCAGCGCACTGCAACGGGCTTTTTTGCGGATGATCGAGCAAACGGCGACCCCGGTCACTGTGCCCTTGCGTGAAAATCGTTTTCGCATTGATGCCGCGATTGCAGAATTTACCCTGCTGGCGTTTCGCAGTGCCAATCAGCCGATTAGTCTATTTAATCCTCGTGGTGAGGAATATACAGAAGCCAATCATCCAGCAGCCATCAATTGGAGCCAGGATGGCAGCTATGATCTGGTCACGGTGCGCCAGCCCATCGAGGGTGATTGGCGGCTCGGCGGCAGCTTTGACTCTGATAATCGCGTTGCCATTCTCACTGATCTGGGCATGGCCCAGACCCCGATCCCTTCGACCCTGATCGAAAAACAGCCCCTGACCTTGGAGGCGTGGCTGACCAATCATGGCCAGCCGATCACCGATCAAGACATTCTGCGCCTTACCCGAGCGCGGGCGAAATTGACCTCGCTTCAAGATGAAACGCGGTCGTTTCGTTTGCCGCTGATGCTCGATCCCGATGGCTGGGTGTATCGAGGCCAGTTTTCGGCTGGCACCATCGCCCCAGCGGGGCTATATCAGCTCAATATCAACATTGCCACCCAGACCTTCACCCGCCAGCTTGAGCAGCGGGTGCGGGTGACTGAGCCATCGATCCAGATTCACTACGCGCCCTTCATCAGCGAGGGGGTGCCTAAGCTCATCGTCACCCTGGAGGTTGATGAGCAGAGCGTCAAACCTAGCAGCCTGTTTGGTTTTATTCAGCTTGCCGGCCCCAATAAGCATACTTTGGTGATTCCCGTTGAGGGGGCGCGTGGTGCCGAAACCCGCTATGATCAGCCCGTCAGATACCCGGGGCAGTATCGGGCGACAGCGCGCATCCGCGCCCAGACCCAGGTCAATAGCTCGATCAATTTCATGCCTGAGCCGCAACTGATTCAGTTTGATTTCCCTGAGCAACTCACCTCCAGTGCTGATGGCAGCTCGGCGGCAGAGTTTTCGTGGCTAGATCTGATGCTGATATTGATCGGCGCCAATCTGCTGCTTGCCAGCAGTTTTGGCTTGGTGTATATGGTCACACGCCCACCGCAGAGCAAAGGTGCGCCAAAGAAAAACTCCAAACCCGCCGCATCAGCCAAAAAGACCAAATCGACTAAAAAATCAGCGTCTAAGCGCAGTTAGGAAATCAGGCACTATGCGAGAGCTCAGCCAGTCAAAATACAATTGCATTCATCAGGCGCTGCTGCAAACACTTGAGGCGATCTCGCGCACAGTAGATACCCGCGATCCATATACCGCGACCCATCAGCGGCGGGTGGCGGCACTGGGACGGGCAATGGCACTAGAAATCGGTTGGGATGAAGAAACCGTGCTTGGTGTGTATCTTGGTGGACTGATTCATGACATTGGCAAGCTCTACATCCCCGCCGAGATTCTCAATCGACCCGGGCGGCTCAATGAGGTCGAGCTGTTGTTGATCAAAACCCATAGCGCGGTCGGGCGCGACATTATCGCTGGTATTCAATTTCCCTGGCCGCTAGCGGCGATGGTGCATCAGCATCATGAGCGGCTCGATGGCAGCGGCTATCCGCAAGGCCTGCGTGGTGAGCAGATTTTGCCGCAATCGCGGTTGCTGGCGATTGCTGATGTGATCGATGCCATGAGCTCGCGCCGCCCTTATCGTGAGGCGTTGGGAATTGAGGCAGCGTTAAGCGAGATTGAGCGCTACAGTGGGCAGTTGTATGATCCAGCGGCGGTGAACATTTGTCTGACGCTGTTTAATCATCGTGGCCTGACCCTGGCTGATTTAGAAGTTAGCGCACCGTTTTAAAAAACAATCAAAATGTCGCGTTTGTTCAACGACGCGAAGGATATAACAGACAACATGCGCATCCTGATGATCTCGGATGTTTATTTTCCACGAATTAATGGCGTTTCGACCTCGATTCAAACCTTTGCCCATGAGTTTACTCAGCGAGGTCATCAGGTCACGCTGATTGCGCCTGATTATGACCAGCCCGCCCCAGAAGAGCCGTTTACGCTGATCCGGCTGCCATCGCGTTATCTGCCATTTGATCCCGAAGATCGCATCATGCGCTGGGGGTTTCTCAAAGCCCATCATGCCAACTTTGCCGCTGATGGCTATGATCTGGTGCATATTCACACCCCGTTTATTGCCCATTATGTCGGGCTGGCGCTGGCGCGGCGGTTGCGGGTTCCAGTCGTCGAAAGTTATCACACCTTTTTTGAACACTATTTAGAACAATATGTGCCGCTGGTGCCCGGCGCCTGGCTGCGCTGGGTTGCACGCCGCTTTGCGCGGGCGCAATGTGATGATGTAGACGCGCTGGCGATTCCTTCGCAGGCGATGCGCGAGGTACTCCACAGCTATGGGGTTGAAACCCGGGCCGAGGTGATCCCCACCGGCATCAATCTACAGCAATTTAGTCACGGCGATGGGGCGCGTTTTCGTCAACGCTATGGCATTGCACCTGAGCGCCCGTTGTTGATCCATGTCGGGCGGCTGGCATTTGAAAAAAACATTGAATTTTTATTGCGCATGGTGCTGCAGGTGATTGCTCAGCAACCCGATCTATTGTTTGCCATTGCCGGTGAGGGACCCGCACGGCGTTCATTAGAAGCACTGGCGCACCAGTTGGGAATTGAGCAGCAGGTGTTATTTGTCGGCTATCTCGCTCGTGACGGGTCGCTGGAAGATTGTTACTGTGCTGGCGATGTGTTTGTATTCGCCTCGCGCACCGAGACCCAAGGGCTGGTGGTGCTGGAATCAATGGCACTTGGCACACCGGTGGTCTCGACGGCGGTGATGGGCACCCAAGAGGTGTTATCCGCTGGCGAGGGCTGCTTGATCGCCACCGAGGATGAGACCGATTTTGCACAGCAGACGCTGCGCGTACTTCAAGATCGAACACTGCGTCAACGGCTCTCGGTCAGTGGGCGCCAATATGCTCAGAACTGGTCGGCACCAGTGCTGGCAACACGGATGCTGGATTTTTATGGCCGCGTGATTGATCGCCATGGCGAACACTGAACACGCCAAGCGCATCGCTTGCCGTTTTCCTGTCATCACCGCCGTGACTGAGATCGCGGCGGTTGATGGTGGCTTGATCAATGATAGCTTCAAAATCACCACGCCCGGTGGCTGTTATGCGTTGCAGCGGATCAATCCGCAGGTATTTACCACACCACAGCAGATCATCGCCAATCTGGTGCATCTGCAATCTGCCGCCCAAAACTACGCTGCTGCCGCGCCTCGGTTGCCGCGCCTTTATCCTGCCGCTGATGGACATTGGTGGCAGGTGGATGCCGCTGGCAGCTATTGGCGGCTGTGGGAATGGATCGATGGCGCGCCCTTGGTGGCACCGCCCACCACAGCGCAAGCTGCCGAAATTGGGCGCATTTTAGGTCAATTTCATCGCTTCACCACCACGCTCGATCCGCAAACCTTTACGCCGATTTTGCCCCATCTGCATGACAGCGCCCGCTATTGGGATCAACTTCAGGCACAGCCCCCGACCCCAGAGATTGCGCCACTGCTGGAATTGATCGACCACCGCCGCGCTTGGCTGTTATCTGATGACAGGCTCGCACAGTTGCCGATACGCATCGTACACGGAGACCCCAAGTGCAATAATCTGTTGTTTGATCACCGAGGCAGCCAGGCGATTGCGTGGATTGATTTGGATACGATCCAGCCCGGGCTGTTGATTCAGGACATCGCTGATTGTCTGCGCTCAAACTGTCAGCGCGACCAAGATGACCGCATCGGCTTTGATCTTGACTGTGCCGAGACGCTGCTCACCGCCTATGCCCAACAGGTCGCTGGTCTGCTCGAACACAGTGAGATCGACTGTCTGTTTGCTGCAATTCGGCTGATGCCGTTTGAGCTGTGTTTGCGGTTTTTAGCCGATCATCTGGCGGAGGATCGCTATTTTCGGGTGCAGTATCGGGGAGAAAATTTCCACAAAGCTCATCGCCAATTGCAGTTGGCGATTGCCATTGACGACCAACAGACAGCATTGGCTCAGATCATCGCCCGCTGTTGGTCGTCCACAGTTTAACGCTCAAACTTAAAGAAGATATCCGCGCCTTGGGTGGCACCAGTTTCGGTCTGCACCTCAATGCGCTCGCTCAGCTTATAGCGCAGCCGCACCCGATCTGCTTGTTCACCGAGACGGCTTTCGTATTCTACAAATAGATTAGGGGCGACAAAGGTGCCAATGGACAGCTCTGGCGCAGTTTGTTCCTCGCCACGGCGGCGCGGGGGGATGCCAGTGAGCAGAAATTGGCTCGCCTCGGCTTGGGTCATGCCTGGGTCAGAGTCAGAGAAAAAGCTCAGCCGTGGATCGCGGGCGGTGCCGATGACGCGCACTCCGGCGGTCATATCGCCCCCTTGACGCTGGGCAGTGAGCAACAACCCAGGATCGGTCAACGGGGTTTGGGCAAACACCAGATAGCCTTCGGTGACTTGCAGCGGTGGGCCGATGACCAAGCTGGTGCGCCCTGGAAATCGCTCCATGGTTGGGAAGCGATAGGTTGCCTCGCGGATTGCCAGTTGCCCCTCACCCACCAGCGGTCGCCCCAGCGGCATCAGCAGTCGCAGATTGCCGCCGATGTTGCCCTCCAGCCCAAACGCATCCAGCTCAATCTGACCGATGATCAGCCGCAGATTCAGCTCCAGCGGAATCGCCTCTGGCGGTGGATCATCGGCCTCAGTCACCAGCCGAATATCCGGCGAGGCACTGACCTCGCCCGCGATCATCGCCTGCGGGGTGATGCGGCCACGGGGAATGGCAAGCTGCCCGGTCAGCGCCAGCCCCTCGGCTGAAGAGGCGGTGAAGCGCACATCCGGCACCAGCAACAGCTCAATCCCGCCGTTGGCAAGTGCCAGATTGAGCGCGTCATGGCGAGTGCGAATGAAGACTGACCAATCTTCAAGCGAGCGCACCTGTCCCTCGCCGCTAAACGCTAACCGCTCGCGCCCGATGCCAACCCCGCCGCTCAGAACAATGGTATTTAGGTTTTGCGCCTCGGCCTTAAATGCAATATCAGTTAAGCTCAGTTGCAACGCCGGCAGTTGCAACGCTGCATCACTCAGCTCAAGCTGTCCACTTAGTTCGGGCTGCTCCAGCGTGCCACCAAACTGCAATGCGCTTGCTAACAGCCCACCGCGCAGCATCAGATCAGGAAACCACTCGGCAATCTGCCCTTGATCTTGCAGTCGCGCTGTCAATTCACCATTGAGCGGCTGGGTCAGCGCCAGCGGATTATCAGGCTGCCAGTTGGGCAAGCTCAGGGTGCCGCTCATCTGTCCAAAGGGTGCCAACGGTAACGCCCATTGCGCCCGCAGCCCGGCGGCATCGAGCGCCAAACTGACATTGGTATTAGAAAAATCAATGATCTCCAGCGCCGGGTCGGT
>SKYD01000200.1 GCA_007128075.1 Thiorhodovibrio sp. | reverse complement strand
GTCGGCGCAGGTTACATCGGGGTTGAGCTTGCGGGCATGTTGCGGGCGATGGGCAGCGCGGTCACGGTGGTGGCGCTGGAGAGCCGGGTGCTGGAAACTTTTGATCCGATCATCAGCGACACCTTGGCGCACAACATGGCGCTGGCGGGGATCGAGACCCATCTGCCGTTTGCCGTTGGTGAGCTACAACAGCGCGACGACGGGCTGGCGATTGTCAGCCGTGATGGTGAGGCGCTCACTGGTTTTGATTGTGTGATCTGGGCGATTGGGCGCACCCCCAACACCCGCGAGCTGAATCTCGAAGCCGCCGGAATTGAACTAGAGCGCGGCGGGATTATCTCCACTGATCTGTATCAAAACACCAAAATTTCAGGGCTTTATGCCATTGGTGATGTCACCGGGCGCACACCACTGACTCCAGTGGCGATTGCCGCTGGGCGGCGGTTGGCGGATCGTCTGTTCGGCGGTCAACCTGAGCGCCGCCTAGATTATGAAAACATTCCCACCGTGGTCTTTGCTCATCCACCCGTGGGCAGCGTTGGGCTGACCGAGGCCGCCGCCCGTGCCTCGACCACAGAGAAAGTCACCATCTATCAAACCAGCTTCGAGCCAATGCGCTATGCCTTGGCACCTTATGCCCCGCGCACCGCGATGAAACTGGTCTGCGTTGGCGACAACGAGCGCATCGTTGGCATTCATCTGGTCGGCGATGGGGTTGATGAGATGCTGCAAGGCTTTGCCGTCGCCCTGAAAATGGGCGCCACCAAAGCTGATTTTGATAACACCGTGGCGATTCATCCGGTCAGCGCCGAGGAACTGGTCACACTCAAAACCCCGGAGCCAGATCCCAGTTGATGCCGACTGTCGAAACGCCTGTCGATGCCCTGCTGCTCATTGATTCTCTTGGTTCACAGTGTGCTGAGATGCTGGAGTCTGTGGTGGCGTTGGTCAGCAACGGTCGCATCGGCAAGTTAGAAATCATCAATGTCAAGCAGCGCCCCGAGTGGCGTGAACAGCTTGCAGTGCGTCAGGTGCCGTGGCTCAGTCTCGGTGCCTTTGAGCTGCATGGGGTGATCAGCCGCCCGCAGCTTGAGGAATGGATCAATCATGTCGCTCAGGGCAGTGGCTGGACCGAGTATCTGTTGCATCTGATGCACAGCCAGCGGCTCGATGCCGCAGTGGCTTTGGTGCGTGACCAGCCTTCGGTGCTGGTTGGGGTGCTGGAGCACCTGGCTGAGACCACGCCAGATTCAGGGATTAACATTCATGCCCTGCTCGAAGAGCTGGCGGACAGCGCGACCTTACGCGCCATGCTGCCACAGCTTGAGCGGCTCGCCAGCCACCCAGCGGCAACGATCCGCGCTGATGCCGCCCACTTCCTAGGACTCACCGGCGATCACCGCGCCTGGGCACCATTGCGAACACTGACTCAAGATCCAGCGCCAGCAGTGCGTCATCGCGCCCATCAGGCGTTGAGTATGCTCGATCCACACAACTGAATTGTTATGCGTCAGACCCGTATTTATGTCCCCGAAGCCTTAGCATTGGGTGAAACGCTGTATCTAAGCGAAGCCCCGTCGCGCCATGTCCAGCAGGTGTTGCGCTTAGGCGTTGGCGCGGTGCTGACGCTGTTTAATGGCGATGGTCGTGACTATACTGCCGAGATCATCGCCCTTGGGCGGCGCACCACCCAGGTGCGGATTGATCAGATCAGCCCGCGCCAACCTGCGCCACCATTGGCGATCACTTTGGCGCTGGGCATTGCACGCGGTGAGCGTATGGATTTCGCGCTGCAAAAGGCGGTGGAATTGGGAGTCAGCACCCTAGTGCCGCTGGTCACTGCCCGCACGGTGGTGAAACTCAATGACCAACGGCGCACCAAACGCCAGCACCACTGGCAAGGGGTGATCATCAGTGCCTGTGAACAAAGCGGGCGTTGTGATCTGCCGCAGTTGCTGCCGATGATGACGCTTGAAGAGTGGCTGCACCAAGCCCAAGCCCCCGCTGATTGTTTATTGCTCGATCCGCAAGGCACGCAGACGCTCAACCAATTAGCTGCCCCGCAAGCGGCTCAGATTGGGCTGTTGATTGGTCCCGAGGGTGGGTTAACGCCGGAGGAGCGCAGCATCGCCTACGCCCACGGCTGTCTTGGGGTGCGACTCGGGCCGCGCATTTTGCGGGCTGAAACCGCACCCTTGGCGGCGATTGCCGCGCTTCAGGTGCGCTGGGGTGATTTCGGTCTCTAATCTAGCGGTGCCAATCTCACTGCTTCCGGTGCGCCCAAAAAGCGCGGGGCGCGGTGGGTGAAGCGATCACGCCAAGCCAGCACTCGCGCCAGCACCTCGCGCAGTCGCACCCGCGTCGGCAATAGCCCAGGCGGATCAGGGGCGACAAAGCCGCGGGCCGCCAGCCCGTGATATTGGGCAATGAACAGGGCGCGTTCGATATGAAAACGCTGGCTGATGATCAACACCTCATCAAGCTCAAACACCTTCATCGCCCGCACCACAGAATCCAGCGTGCGAAATCCAGCATAATCCAAGGTGATATGGGCATCGGGTACCCCGAGTGCCAACAAATCTTTGCGCATCGCCTGCGGCTCGTTGTAATACGGGGTGGCATTGTCGCC
>SKYD01000286.1 GCA_007128075.1 Thiorhodovibrio sp. | reverse complement strand
CCCCTCATCCAGTGCGCGAGCGCGGTTGATCGCCCGCCCTTCGTTCCACCACAGCACACCAATGGTCACCGCCACCAACAGCAGCCCCACCAATATCCCCGTCAGGGAACCAAGCAAGCGGCTAAACCAAGAACGCGAACTGACTTCTCGATAATTGCTATCAGACATAAAATACTCTTGATCTTAGTTCTACTTTGTTATCTCGCAGGCAAGTATTTGATTTTGCTGCTATTTTCAGGAAGGCACCTGATCAAAATACGCTGCTAAATCAAGCGGTTATCCGAAATCTAACAAAGTAGTATTAAGGTTTGGTTTATGTTGTTGCTAATTGGCTCAGCGGTGGTGCGTCACCAGCCGCACAATTTTGGCAGATAATTCCAGTGCGCAGGTCCATTTGTACGCCTGGCGCAGGTTGTTGCCCCAGGCATAAACCCCGTGGCTGGCTATCATCAAAATCGGATGGGTTGCCAGCGTTGCCGCGACCTGGGTAGGAATCTGCTCAAGATAGCGATCCATATTAGCAGGCACTGGCAGCACGGGCACTGATGAAAAATAATGTCGCCCTTCAAAATCTAGCGGCACAAAATCAGCACCCCGCAAACTCGCGGCGATGGAATCAGCACCATGACTGTGCAAGATCGCACCCGCTTGCGGT
Organism: Thiorhodovibrio sp.; assembly: GCA_007128075.1. Classification (GTDB taxonomy): domain Bacteria; phylum Pseudomonadota; class Gammaproteobacteria; order Chromatiales; family Chromatiaceae; genus Thiorhodovibrio_B. The sequence goes on along the minus strand of SKYD01000286.1, from coordinate 9,553 downwards.
TGCTGCTGATAAGTGAGTTGATGTAACTGTGCATCAAATGAGACACCTGGTGGTAATTCGCCGTCGAGTGGACATAGGATCAATTCATCGACAGTCAGATCATCCGCCGCCGCACCGCTGGGGGTGATTAAAAAGCTCTCTCCGACGCGCACCGAGGCATTGCCCGACTCGGCATCATTGTAACCATAGCGGCGCAGCCGTTGATAATAGGTCACTAATTCAGTGCGGGGCGATGCGAACTGCGGTGATTGGGTGGCTAACTGAGCAAGCAGATAATCGGCAATCTGGGCGGGTTGATCGAGCGGTAGAACTGGCAATGGAAGATCATAAAATGGAGAATCGGCGACAATGGCGATGATGTCAGGATCATCGGGATAGAGAAACTCCGCACCGCTGGTGGCGCGGTGTACCTCGATTTTGGGGTAATGACTGCGCCGAAAGCCTTCAGCCAGCACTAGGTCAATGCGCTGCGCATCAAAGCGCGGCAACAGCGCGTCTAGCGTTGGCTCCAGCATGCCTTCACTGAGCAACGCCCAGCGTTCATCGGAAGCGATCAACACCTGCTCGACACCTGCGGCGCGTAGCTGATGGCTGTCCTTGCCCGGGGTGTCGAGATCAAAGCCATGATGGGCATGCTTGAGATACCCCAGCCGCAGCCCACGGGCTTGCAGCAGTGGCACTAAAGCACGCAGCAGCGTGGTTTTGCCGGTGCCGCTCGGCGCAACGAAACCAATACAGGGGACAAGTCGCTCAGCAAGCATTGCTCAAATTCCTTGACAACATCTCGAATGATAGTAACTAGCAATTGTAGCGAGGCGTGAAAAATTAATCGTCCAGCAACGCACAGGCCATCACAATCGCATCCTCGCGCCCCTGTGTTGTGCGGTAATACTGAGGACGAAGCGCGATTTCATTAAACCCCTCGCGCTGATAGAGCTTGAGCGCGCTGTGATTGGAGGCACGCACCTCTAAAAAAGCCATGGTGGCAGCATTTTGGCGACCCAATGCCAGCAAGCGGCGCAACAGCACACACCCTAGCCCCTGCCGCTGATGTTCGGGAGCAATGCACAGATTAAGAATATGGCATTCGTCAACAATGCGCTGCATGATGCCATGCCCAATGATCTCTGTCTCGCGCTCGATCACCAAACAGCAATAGCCCGCAGTGAGACAATCGCCGAGCATGGTTTGGCTCCAGGGGGCAACATGGGCGCGGTGCTCGATTGCAAACACCGCCGCCAGATCAGCCGCCGTCATTGCCCGCAGCCACACCCCAGAAGGGGGCGTGTCATTGATCAGCGGTTTGCTAGTCAAGATCGGCGAGACGCGCAATCAGCGCACTGCTGCTACGGTGTTCAAGAATAGGCAATAGCACCAGTTGCCCACCCCAACTGGTCACCTCTGCTGCCCCGACGACCTGATCGGGACGATAATCCGCACCCTTGGCGAGCACCTCGGGGCGCAGAGCGCAGATCAGCTCCAGCGGCGTGTCGTCATCAAACAACACCACGGCATCAACGGCACTGAGCGCTGCCAATAATTCAGCGCGGTCGTGTTCGGGCATCAGCGGTCGTGATGCACCTTTGAGAGTGCGCACCGAGCGGTCGCTATTCAGCCCCACCACCAGCCGCTGCCCATAACGCCGCGCCTGTGCCAAATAGCGGGCATGGCCAGCGTGAAGCAGATCAAAACAGCCATTGGTAAAAACAATTCGTTCACCATGCGCCCGCCATTGTGCAACCTGACGCTGGATTTGTGCCAGCGTATACAGTTTAGTTGGCGGATGTGCGGTTTCACCTGTCAGCGCGGTTTGTAGCTCGGCATGGGTCAAGGGCGCGGTGCCGACACGACTGACCACCACGCCTGCGCCCAGATTCGCCAACTGTGCCCCATCGGCAACACTTAGCCCAGCACTCAACGCCACCGTCAACACCGCAATCACCGTATCCCCAGCCCCCGAAACATCAAACACTTCCCGCGCTTGCGCGGGCAATTGGGTGATCCCATGATCGCCAATCAGTGCCAGCCCCAGTTCGCCCAAAGTGACCACCAGCCAATCCAACGCCCAGTGGATGCGTGCTTTGGCTCCAGCCTCCAGCAACGCGGGAAGATCGCTGGCGGCAAGCCCCAGTGCTTGGGCTAATTCGGTGCGGTTGGGGGTGATCAGGGTCGCACCGCGATAACGGGCAAAGTCGCGTCCTTTGGGATCAACCAGCACTGGCACACCATGCGCCCGCGCCTGTTCGATCAATGTCGCACACAGCGACTCGCTCAACACTCCTTTGGCATAATCAGAAAGCAACAGTGCGTCGGTGGTGGGCAACGCTGCCACGCAAGCATCTCGGAGCTGCGCCTCAGCAAAGGAAGAGAGCGGCCGACAATTTTCGTGGTCAATACGCAGCATCTGCTGGCGATGCCCCATCACCCGGGTTTTGCAAGTGGTGGGACGATCAGTCAGCGTCGGCACTGCCAACTGATCAATCTGTGCCACAGTCAATGCTTGTTTAAGATTTGTGCCGGCATCATCAGAGCCGACCACGCCAGCAATCGCCACCTGAGCACCAAGCCCCACTAAATTGTGCGCAACATTCGCCGCCCCACCCAACACCTCAGTCTCGCGCTGCAAGTGCAACACGGGAATCGGTGCCTCGGGCGAGATGCGCTCGACCTTGCCCCACAGATAACGATCAAGCATCAGGTCGCCAACCACCACAATTCGCTGTTTTGCAAAGTCCGCCGGCACAGCGGTGACGGAAAACACTGTTAGTCTAATTCATTAGTACGCGCCCGTTCGAGCAAACGCTGGGTTGCTTCTTGCGGGGTGCGTGCTTCATAGAGCACGGCATAGACCTCAGCGGCAATTGGCATCTGCACCTGATGCGCCAGCGATAATTGATGCACCGCTTGCGCGGTGACGATCCCCTCCACTTCTTGACCAATTTCTGCCAATGCCTGTTCGCAAGACTGACCTTGCGCCAGCGCCAGCCCCAGTCGCCGATTGCGCGATTGGTTATCAGTGCAGGTGAGCACTAGATCGCCCAGCCCGGCAAGTCCGAGAAAGGTCTCACGCCGAGCGCCGAGTGCCAACCCAAGCCGAATCATCTCCGCCAGTCCGCGAGTAATCAGTGCCGAGCGGGTGTTGGCTCCAAAGCCCAGCCCGTCGGCAATGCCGGTGGCAATCGCCAGCACATTTTTTGCTGCACCACCGACCTGCACCCCAATGAGGTCATCCTGTAGGTAAGCGCGAAACCGCTCACCATGCACCAGCTCGGCAAGTGATTGGGCATAGGCGCGACTGGAGGCAGCAACAGTGACTGCTGTTGGCAGCCCGCGGGCAACCTCGGTGGCAAAACTCGGCCCGGATAACACCCCAAACTCACGCTGTCCAGCGCGTTCACGGGCGATTTGATGCAACAGCCGACCACTGGCGGGATCAAAGCCCTTGGTTGCCCACGCCAGCCCCAAACCAGGGGCGAGCAGTGGGGCGAGCTGTTCAATCGTCGTGGCGAAAAATTGACTAGGCACCACAATCAGCAGTGCCTGCACCTGATCGAGCGCCGCCTCTAGGGTGGCGACTGGCTGAAGGGTGGGGGGCAGCGGAAAGCCAGGCAAGAAGGCGCGATTTTCACGATGCGCACAAAGCTGGGCGATGTGGTCTGGCTCATGCCCCCACAGTCGCACCTGATGGTTATTTCGGCATAAATGCAACGCCAGCGCGGTGCCCCAAGAGCCGGCACCAATCACCGCAACCTGAGCCATGAGCAATCACCTTTAGTGTGTCGTTTCGGGCGGCGGTGGCGGCGTGGCGACCTGTTGCTTGTCGCGTTCCGCCAGCTTTTGGGCATAAATCTGGTCAAAATTGACATGCTGCAACACCAGTTGCGGGAAGCCGCCTTTGGCAACCAGATTGTTTGCCGCCTCGCGGGCGTAAGGGTATAGCAAGCCTGGGCAATAGACATAAAACAGCGGCTCTAACTCCGCCTCTTCTAGGCCTTGGATCGTGACAATCCCCGCCTGATGCACCTCGATGAGATAGGCGGTTTGCTCCTCAAGCTTGCTGGTGACGGTGAGCGCCAGCACGACCTCATAGGTGTCCTCACCCAGCGGTTTGACCTTGATGTCAAATTGCAGTTGGCTTTCTGGTTTCCAGTCTTTGCGGAATATCTCCGGGCTGTTGGGCGTTTCAAAGGAGACATCTTTAAGATAGATGGTGCGGATGAGAAATTGGCGTACAACGCCCGGCGTTTCGTTCTCGGCCATGATATATGATCCTAACAAGTAAATGATGGGTTTGCGCTTGAGTGGCGAAGTCGATACTTAAAAAGCAACCTGATCTGGAAAATCGGGGCACAAAACTGAGTGCGCAAGCAGTTCATTCAAGCGGTAAAATTGCATGGTGCCGTTGTCATCGCACAGCCACACCTCTTGCGCCCCTTGTTCAAAATACAATGCCTTTTTCTCCATCAGCTCCGCAAGACGGTTGCTAGGGGATGCGACTTCGACCACGATATCGGGTGCAGCAGGATAGGGTGTCATGGTGCCATATTGCTTCAAAAACGCAGTTGAGCACCAGACAACATCGGCAACTTTGACATTTTTTGCCGTTTGGATGCTGCATTCAACAAAGGCTTTTCCAGAGGCAAGCTGATCTTTGAGCAGAAAGGCTATCGCAGTTTGCAGCATTCCATGGGCGTTGCTGGCTGGACTCATCTCAATCTTGCCCCATTCGTTGAGCTCGATCTTAAATGGCAAATTCGCCAACAGCGGATTGGCAATGACTGAAGACCAGTCCATCGATCACCTTAGCGTTTTTTTCGGGTTAATGGCAGATTCGCCGCTTCCCAAGCCAGCACCCCGCCGCGCAGATTAAATACCTCGCGAAAGCCCGCTTTGCGCAGCAACATGCAGGCAAGCTGTGACTGATTGCCCGAGCGACAGGTGACAATCAGCGGCTGTTCGCGGTATTTTTTCAAGGCAGCGGTTTGATTCTTAAAGCCATTGATCGGGATATTGATAGAATTGATGATGTGCCCTTTGGCATAATCTGCCGCCGCACGGACATCAATCACAGTTGCCTCGCGGCGATTGATCAGCTCGGTTGCCCCTAAGGGGTCAATCGAGCCTTTATCCCCTTGAATCAGGTTATAGGCGAGTAGACCACTGATCACTAGCAAGGCAGTGAACAGGATGAGATGATTACCAATAAATTCAAACAACATAGGAGCCAGTCACGGTGGTATGAGTCAAGCAGCATAAAAATCGGATGCAGTATAGCAGATTGGCAGGATTGCGTCATCCTGCCCGAGAATCAACTATTCAGCCATGATGGCAAAACACCTCACGCATCATCCCGATCAGGCGCAGCGTGCGGGCATCGCCAACGCGATAATAAACCCGATTGGCATCTTTGCGGGTGGCAAGAATGCCTTTATCGCGCAAAATCGCCAGATGCTGGGAGATATTGCTTTGCGAGGTGCCAACCAATTCCACAATGTCTTGGACGCTGACCTCCTCACCGCCCAAAATGCACAAAATTTTCAGCCGCAACGGATGCGACATCGCCTTGAGTGAGCGCGCCGCCAGCTCAATATCGGCATCATCGGCAAACAGATCGCTGTCGGTTGCTTGCTCCTCGATCCAATCGAGTGCTGACCGCTGGGTGTCGTTCATTGGTGGATTATCCAAGGTCTTGATCAATTCAAACTGCGATCATAAGCCATTTTTAGCAACTGGCAAGCCAAATGTTGACAGATGCCGCCGCGTCTGGGTGTTTGCTCTGGGGCTGAGTTTGGCGATGCCACTGGCAGCCAGCGTGCCGCTGGAGAAGCATCAAGACGATCTGGGGCGGATACAGCAACAGATTGATGTGCTGCAAGAGGATTTGCAGTTGCGTGAACGCGAGCGCGAACGCATCTATGCCGAACTTGAACAGACCGAGCGCGACATCGCCGCCTTGGCACGCGCCGGTCGCCAGTTGGGTGCGATGATGATTCAACAACAGCAGGCGCTCGAACAACTGCGCCAGCAACTGGTGGTGGTGCGCGCCGCCTTAGCGCAAGCCCAGGCGCGATTGGCCGAATTGTTGCGCTCCGCTTATGCCATGGGGCGCGGCGATCGGCTGCGGGTGATCCTCAACCAAGAGGATATCGGGCGCAGTGGCCGCTTGTTCGGGTACTATCGTGCAGTCAGTCGCGAACGCGCCCGCCAGATTCATATCGTTGACCAACAAGCGCAGCGGCTGCTGGGCTTAAGCCACGCCGCCACCATCGAGGCCGAGCGGCTGGCGCGGCTGGCGGATCATCAGGAACAAACGCGCCTCCGTTTAGCCCAAGCCCAGAGTACGCGGGCGCGGATTGTTGCTGAATTAGATCAGATCATCGCCGCTGGTCAAGATCAGATGGACATGTTACATGCTGATGCCAGATCGCTGCGCGAACTGATCTCAGGGCTGATGCCTAGCGGCGAGATTGGCGATGAGCTAGATCTGCAACAGGAGACGATGCGAGCGCGCAAGGGCCAACTGCCGTATCCTGTGGTGCCGACGCAGGTGCTGGTGCGCTACCAAAGCGGGGCGGCGGGCGATCCACACCGGAATGGGGTGCTGTTTGAGGCGCCTGCTGGCACTGAGGTGCGCGCTGTCCATCATGGCCAGGTGGTCTATGCCGACTGGCTGCGCGGCTTTGGTTTATTGCTGGTGATTGACCATGATGATGGCTATATGAGTCTGTATGGCCACAACCAAACGCTGCTTAAGGAAACTGGAGAATGGGTTGCTGACGGAGAAGTCATCGCGCTGGCGGGAGTGAGCGGTTATCCGCACACCAGTGGGCTGTATTTTGCCCTGCGTCATCGCGGCAACCCGCTCAATCCTCACCCTTGGTTTGCTGCTGCAAGCCACTAAACTTTTCACACTTCTGAAATTTGAGTAATCATTATGTTTGAAAATCTCGACTTTAAGCGAGTATTGCAACTGTCCCTTGCCGGCGGTGTGCTCTATCTGAGTATCCCCTTCTTGTCTGCTGAGCCACCCCGCCCCGCTGCCAGTCCGGCAGGTGTCAGCGAACAACTTAAATCCACCGCGTCGCCGCAGGCTGATGCGACCCCCGCCGCCGCGCCCGCCCAAACTCCGCCAACTGCAGCAACTACACCAGCAGAGGGCAAGCTCCCCTTGGCTGATCTACGCGCCTTTGCGCGGGTTTTTGAACGGATCAAGAGCGACTATGTGGAAAGCGTTGAGGACGAGGCACTGCTCAAGAGCGCAATTCGCGGCATGTTGGCGGGACTTGATCCGCATTCTAGTTATCTGGATGCCGATGCCTATCAGGATTTACAGGTCGGGACTCGCGGTGAATTTGGCGGGCTGGGAATCGAGGTCAGCATGGAGGATGGGCTGGTCAAGGTTGTCGCGCCGATTGATGATACTCCAGCACAGCGCGCTGGCGTACAAGCGGGCGATCTGATTGTGCGCATTGATGATCAGCCGATCAAAGGTTTGAGCCTCAGCGAGGCAGTGAAACTCATGCGCGGCGCCCCGGGCACTCAGATTGAGCTGACCATTCGCCGCTCTGGCGAGGCGCAGCCGCTCAAACTGGCGATTGAGCGCGAGATGATTCATGTTGCCAGCGTCAAAAGCCGCACACTAGAGCCAGGCTATGGCTACATTCGCATTGCCAATTTTCAGGCACGCACCAGCGATGATCTACATCAGCAACTGGATCAACTATTTACTGACCAGCCCGATGGACTGTTGGGGCTGGTGCTGGATCTGCGCAACAATCCCGGCGGGGTGCTCAACAGTGCCATTGGAGTCAGCGATACTTTTCTGACTGGCGGGCTGATTGTTTATACCCAAGGACGCAACGAAGACACGCGGATGGAATTTAGTGCCAATGGCAGTGACCGTCTCGATGGTGCGCCATTGGTGGTGTTGGTCAACAGTGGCAGTGCCTCGGCCTCGGAGATCGTTGCCGGTGCGCTGCAAGATCATCGCCGCGCCATCGTGATGGGAACTGACACCTTCGGCAAAGGCTCGGTGCAATCCATCGTCCCGATTGATGACAGCACCGCACTCAAACTCACCACCGCCCGCTATTACACCCCATCGGGGCGTTCGATTCAGGCGCATGGCATTGTTCCCGACATCAAGCTCGACCAGGGCACACTGACCCTCGCCATCCAGAACACGCCGATCAAAGAGGCCAATCTGATGCGCCATCTCGAAGATGCTGTTGATCCCGAGGCCGTGGTCAGCGAGGCCGAGCCTAGCGATGCCAAGCCCTTGGCAGTGGAGGATTATCCGCTCAGCGCCGCACTCAATGTGCTCAAAGCCCTGCGGCTGGCGAACACGCCTTCTGTTGTCCAACAGGCGACACCCTAATTTTTTCAAACAGGAGCTTGCTTGATCATGCCTCGTGTATTAATTCCTTTAGCCAATGGCTGCGAAGAACTCGAAGCGGTGACGATTATTGATCTGTTGCGCCGCGCTGAAATTGAAGTCATCACTGCTGGACTTGAATCAGGTGCTGCGCCTGTTCCAATCACTGCCAGCCGTGGCGTGGTGCTGGTGCCTGACTGCGTGCTCGACAGCGTGCTCAATGATGATTTTGACATGATTGTGTTGCCCGGCGGGCTGCCGGGTGCTGATTATCTGGCGGCGGATGCGCGGATCACTGCGCTATTACAACGCCAAGCAGCGGCTGGGCGGTACTGTGCTGCGATCTGTGCTGCACCCAAGGTGCTGGCTGGCGCCGGGGTGCTGGCTGGCAAGCAGGCAACCTTCTATCCAGGTGCGGTTGATCAAAGCCAATATCCCGCCTTTCAAGCACTTGATGCCCCTGTGGTGGTCGATGGCGCGGTGATTACCTCTCGCGGACCTGGCACCGCGCTGGATTTTGCCTTGCAACTGATTGAAACCTTGGTCGGCACTGAGCGTCGTCAGGCTGTCGAACAGGCGCTGGTTCGTCCTTAGCCGCGATGGGCGCAGTCGGTCTCACGCTGGTCGTCAGTGCGGCACTGACGCTGCTGTTGATCCATGCGCCACCAGCCTGGCTTCGGCTGCTTGATCATCCCAATGCCCGCTCGCTGCATGTTACTCCGGTGCCACGCACCGGCGGGCTGGCGGTGCTCGGTGGTCTCAGCGTTGGGCTGGTGGGGCTGGTGCTCAGTGGACTGATCCCCAACGATCAATTCCCGCTATTGCTGACGCTGCTCGCCGCTGTGTTACTGGTTGGCGGTGTCGCATTTGTCGATGATTGGCGCGGGCTGCCGCGTCGTTATCGGCTGCTGGCACATCTGGTTGCGGCATTGCTGCTGTATCACCGTGGGCTGGTGTGGGATGCTTGGTTGCCGGGCACTGTGCTCAACCTACCTACAGCAGTCACGCTGGTGCTGACGGTGCTGTTCGTGGTGTGGATGATCAATCTTTACAACTTTATGGACGGCATGGACGGGCTGGCGGCGAGCATGGCGGGATTTGGGTTTGGTGCCTTGGCGGTGTTGGGCTGGCAAGGCGGTGAACTCTGGTTCGGGCTTTTCAATGCGGTGATTGTTGCTG
>SKYD01000126.1 GCA_007128075.1 Thiorhodovibrio sp. | reverse complement strand
GCGCCCTTTCTCTGGTGGTAAGCCCTTCTCCAGACCCATGCGCCAATTTGAACGGCTGCATCGCAATGATGGTTACCAGTATAAGATTGGATAAGGTTTATGCAGAAAAGAGGAGATATTTTGCAGCAGTTACGAACCGCGAGTTTCTGCGTGAGCAGCAATTGAGCCTACGCGCTGGGGATGCCCAGCTTACAGATCCGCTGGTGCTCAACTTTGGCGGTGAGGCGGCCACCTTGACCAGCCGAAAATTTAGTTTTGATATCGATTCCAATGGCCGCCCTCAGCAAATCAGCTTTGTTGGCCCCAACAGCGGGTTTTTGGTCTATGATCGCAATCAGGATGGCATCATCAATGACGGCAGCGAGCTGTTTGGCCCGAGAACAGGCAATGGATTTAAAGAATTAGCCGCCTATGATGCCGATGGCAATGGCTGGATCGATGCCAATGATCCAATCTATCGCAATCTGCGCATCTGGTTTAAGGATGAGCAAGGAAACGATCAACTGCTCGGACTTGGCGAGTTGGGGGTCGGGGCGATCTATCTGGGGCACATCACCACCCCATTTATGCACAAGGATGCGGACAATGAGCTTCTTGGGGCGCTGCGTTCCACAGGTATTTTTTTAGACCATCAGGGACGGGCAGGCACCATCCAGCAGGTTGATCTGGCAGTGTAGAATCTTTGATAAGGGAGATCGCTCGTCTACAATCAAGCTACACTGTGTCGAAGTGCAGTCCAGATTTTTCTAGCGGTGTGCAGTTGGGGGATTCGGCGAAGCAGAGGCAGCTTTGTGAGTAGAGCTTGAGCCGCTGCGGGGCTTGATATGCTTGGTTGAGTCCGTCTTTCGTACACTACAGGCATTATTTCGAGCTAAAAATCTCTATCAAGATCGAGGAATAAATAATGACATGGGGAAAATTTAGTTATATCTGCCGAAAGGCAAATAAAACGATCAAGTCAGATGAATCTGCTTCTGAATGTATCTCTCGAATAGAAAGCGAGCCAAATAGCCAGCTTTATGGGGATGAAATCCGTTCCGATAGCTTGTGTAGAAAAATCTTTAACGACATTGGAGCAATAACAGAGAATGCCCAAGCGAAAAAGATTTTTGATATATATAGCGAACTTGATCTCCCGCAGCATTTATCTGAACCGATGCAGTTCAAGCGAGTTACAATCTATCTGACATTTGTTACAACCGTATTTTTTCTTGTCAGTATTATTTATCAGCTATATGTAGCTCCCTCGTTCATGGAGCTGTTTGTAATTTTCATGATACCGACACCTACGCTATTGTTATTCTATCAACAATACTGGCCGCTCTTTTTTATCTTAATTGCAGCCCTGTTGGTTGCCTCGGTAATAGTGGGATTCACCCTCAGAAGTCTTTTTAAGTTCAGGCAAAATATTGAAAAAAGTTTTGTTTTCCGCTTTTTGACATTTAAGGGGATTAGGACATCTTATCTGAAGATTGTTGATATCCTTTCCTTCCCAGTGTCATCATTACAAGTGAATTCAATATCTGAAAATAGCAAAATTATTGAGCATCTGACTGAGGTTGAGAATTCTGCCATGAGTCTGGCAGTCGAGATGGAATCTTTACTTAGGTTAGAAATGCAGTCGTTATCTGAATGTTGTGAACGACAGATGAGGCTTATCTTAGCATTAGTAGCAGCCATTATCGTCGTAGCTATTTTCTTCTTTTTAGTTGGCGTATATTCACCGATATTTGTTCTGGGAGAAGTGGTATGAAGGCTAGCAATGGTTTCACACTCATAGAGTTAATGGTTGTTGTTTCAATAATAGGAATTTTAGCAGCAATTGCATTGCCTGCATACCAGGTTTACATTCAACGTAGCGAGGTTACAGAAGCACTGAGTATGGTTAGCACAATCAGAGAAAATGTAACACATTACTATGTTGAAAATTTAGGCTTTCCTGAAAACAACGAAGCTGCTGCCCTTCCAGCACCAGAGTTTCTCATTGGAAACCGGATCACAGGGGTTGTAGTAGAGTCGGGAGCCATCCATGTGACGATGGGAAACAAAGCATCACAACCTCTTCAAGGAAAGGTGTTGACATTTCGGCCTGCGGTTGTCACAGGAAGCCCGACAAGCCCTATTGCGTGGCTTTGCGGTTATGATGAAGCAGTGCCGGGTATGGTTGCAATTGGTCAGAATAAAACTGACCTGGAACGGTCGTTTTTGCCCGCTTCATGCCGGGGGTATGAATTATAAAGGTAAAACGCATTAAAGGTCTTGACGAGGCCGCTGCTGGTCTCTGCACCCCCACGGAGGTCTCTGCATGACTACCTTGACGACTGCGATGGCGCGGGATTTCGGCGCCCGCCTGATTAAACTGACCGATGCGCTCGACGATCCCGCCGCCCACGCACGGCTAGATGCCCTCCAGGAATGGGTCGCCACGGGCACCTTCCAGTTGGTGGTTGTTGGCGAGATCAAGAAAGGAAAGTCGTCCTTCATCAATGCGCTCCTCGGCAATCCCGATCTGCTGCCGGCCTTGAGCGATGTTGCAACCTCGACCGTTTACCAAATCACCTGGGGCGAGTGCCTGTCCTATCGCGTCCACTTCCAACCCGAGGATCCCAGCACCCCGGCGCAGACAAAAACACTGGCAATCGACGCATCGGAGGTCGCCACCTATGGCACCGAGGATGGCAATCCCAACAACCAACGCAAGGTTGATTTCATCGCCGTAGAGGTTCCTCATCCGCTGCTCAAGCAAGGGCTGACAATCGTCGATACCCCAGGGCTCGGCGGATTGTTCAAGACCCACGCCGAAATTCTATGGCGTTATGCCCCAGCGGCGGATGCGTTATTTTTCGTGCTCGATTCGGTGGAGGCGGTGGCCAGCCGTCCCGAGATGGAAGCCTTGGAACGACTGCGGAAGATGACGCCGCTGCTGTTCTTCGTGCAGACCAAGACCGACCTGGCACCCCAGGAACAATGGCGCGAGTGGCAGACGCGCAACTGCGCTATCCTGGCCGAAACTCTGCGCATCCCGTGCGAGACCCTGCGGTATTTCCCGCTTAGCGCCAAGCTCAAATTGGCAGCGGACCGGCGGCAATCGTCCGAACTGCTGCGCGACAGCGGCTATGAGGCTCTGCTGGATTTTCTACAGGAAGAGCTCATGGCACTCAAGGATGCCTACCGAGCTAACCAGTTCATCACCGCGATCACAGACGGGGCGCTTGCGCTCCATCAGCGCGGTGCGGAACAGGTGCTGACACTGACTGCCAAGACCAAGGAGGAACTGAACGCGCTTGATCAGAATGCGCTCGCCGCGCGCGATGCCTTTCGGAAATGGAAGGACTCGACATATCAGGAGATGAAGCGCGAGTTTGAGCGTCGCAGCAAAAACCTGAAACGCGAACATTCAGACGCGCTAAAAACTCAGCTTGACTCCGATGCCAACGGGCCAATCATCGGGTCGATCATGGCACGATTAGACACCGAACAGCAGTCCGCCGATCAAATAGTCGCACAGCTCGACGAGCTTCGCTCCCAAGTAATCGACCGCTGCGCAAGTGAAATACTCGCTATTCAGGAGGCATACCAGCGGCGGATGCAACAACTGATCTCAATGACAACCGAGCAAATGGGCAACGCCTTACAGGTGACAAGTGATGACCAAATGCAACCGGAGCTGACCAGCCGAGGATCGGCATCCGTGGATGCGCAAGACCACTTGTTCGTGCGCACACGCACGATTTTTCGGGGCGCAACCACCTCCTCCGCAGTGGTCGGTTATGGCTTAATCGCTGTTGGAATGGTAACTGCCCCGGTGAGCCTCGCCATCGCCGCCCCACTGCTGATCACCGCGATGGTTGCCGGGGTTTATTTCGCCCACGATGCCATCCAGGATAAGCGTCGCGTCAAAGTCCTAAGCAATCTGAAAAATGTGCTGTCTGAGAATGTGCGTGTCGCCCGCAGCCAAGCGACACAACAGTTTGCCGAGTTGGCGGATCGTTTGGAGTATGCCGCCATTGACGCTTTCAATCAGGTAATCGACACGCGCACCGCGAGCTTGGAGCGTCAGATTGACCAGATCGAGACGGCACGGCGGCAGACCAGCGAGGAGAAAGCCGCTCAGAGCGAGCATGTCAAGTTACACCTAGAAACACTCGCGGCCATGATCAAGGATATTGACCGCGAACAGCAGCGTGCGCCCGTTCTAACCACCCCCACCCCCAGCGTCAAATGACCCACCCGCCAATCCTGACTGATCGCGGCATTGGTTTTTCCTACGCCGCCTTCACCACGCTGGTACGCGACTTCGCCGCCGCCGTCCCCGCACTGCTGCTCCAGCATCGCGAAACCGCCGAGCTGGCGTTCCTAGTCGAGCGCCTGGGCTTGGTGGACAGCCTTCAGACCCGATTCACGGTCGCCGTCATTGGCCAGATGCGCGTTGGCAAGTCAACGCTGCTCAATGCCCTGATCGGGCGCCGCCTGGCCCCAATTGGCGTCAACGAGACGACCGCCACGGTCAACTGGTTCCGACATGGGGAAGGCGAACTATGCGACCGCTTCCGAGTCCACTGGACCGATGGCAGCAGCGAGGACCACCCCCTCGCCGAGGTGACGCACTGGCTGGGTCACTCCGAACCGGCGCAACGCACAAAAGCACTCGATTTTTTCGCCGACTCTTCCTTTCTGCGCCAAGCGAATCTGGTCGATACCCCTGGCACTCGCAGCGTTCTCGACAGCCACGAGGACGCGGTGCGCGGCTTTCTAGCCGAGCGCCTGGAGAGTGAAACCCTGCAACACGGTGGAAGGGCCGATGCCATTCTCTATGCCATCAACCCGGTGGCCCGGCAGGATGATCGCGACCTGCTCGCCCTGTTTGAGGAGCGATCCCGCTTACCCGGTGCCTCGGCCTACAACAGCATCGCCGTGATGCAGAAGTGGGAGCATTTGGAGGACGGCGGGGGCGCGTTGGCCGCCGCCGCAGCGCAAATGCGAACGGCTGCGCGAACACCTGGACGGCCAGGTGGCCGAGGTGCTTCCGGTCAGTGGGATGCTCGCGCTGCTGGCTGCTGAACAACCGCTGGCTGTTTGGCAACAACTTGCAGTTCTGGCCACGACCAGCTCAGCCGAGGTGATTGAAGACCTGTTGCTGTCGGATGCCTACTTCGTGGCCGATCATTCGCAGTCCCCGCTCGACAGCACCGAGCGCAGGGTATTATTGGAGTGCCTGCCCTGGCCCGCGCTGCGCTTTTGTCTCCAACTTGCCCAGCGCGAACAGCTCGGCGATGGCACGGCTTTGTTAGAGCAAGTCCGCGCAGCGAGTGGCATCGACCGCCTACAGCAGGTACTGCAAGACCGATTTTTCGCTCTCAGCGGCTTGATTAAGGCCGGCACCGTGCTTCGCAAAGCCTGGCAGCCTTGCGACCAGGCTCTGCTGACACTGCGTACGCTGACCGAACAGCGCCGCACCGACCGCCAGCGGAGCGATCAGGCCGCCGAGTTGTTGCGTCAGCTCATCCCCACCACCCCCGCGTTGGGGTTGGTTCTGGATGTTGTGACCGCCTCGACCTCAGCAATCGACAACGAGCGGCATCGTCTGGAGGCGACCTGGGCGCAACTGGAAAAGATTCGCGCCCGTGCTGAGCAGGGCTTTCGCTTTCTCGACGCTGATCTCGCTGGTCTGCAACAGTTGGAGTGTCTCGGCGCAACCATCCTTACCTCGGCGGAGAGAGCCGAGTTGCGCCGTCTATTCGGGGGTGATGGCCCCGAGATCCAGCAACGCCTCGGCTTGGCACTGGACACGCCGCTGGCGGAGATCATCGCGGATGCGGTGTGGGATCGGCGCGATGCTTGGGCCGCACGGCACACTCAGGCTGCACGAGAGCTAGCCCCGCTCTGCGAACACGCCGTTGACTGTCTGGATCGCATTCTTGAACACATCGAACAACCGCTTTGAGCGTAACCATCGAGGGATTTTTCATGTCCACCATCGCCATCGACTTTGGCACCAGCCGCACCAAGCTCGCCTATTTGGATAAGACCACCGGGCGGCCGGAGTTGATGCGTCTGGGGCAGCGCGATGATCCGTTCATTCCCTCGCTGTTCTATCTGGAGCGCAACAGCGAGCGGGTCTTTCTGGGCGACGATGCCGAGGCGATGCTGACACAGGATCCCGCTGGAATCGTCGATGTTCTCAAGCGCAAACTCGACGATACGCATGTGCGGGCCAACCGTCGGCGGATCACTCCGCTGGAATTGCTGACGCGGCTGTTTGCGGAACTTCGCACCCGCGTAAGCCGAGAGGTGACGGTATTCAACGGCCAGCTCGCCACCTCGGCATCCCTGACCATGCCGGCCATCTACGGTCCATCTCAGGAGCGTCTCCTGCGCGAAGCCGCCGAGCAGGCCGGTTTCACTGACATCGTACTGGTGCCCGAACCGGTCGCCGCTGCGCGGGCATGGCTTGCTCAGGCCAGTAACGACACGCCCGGCGTGGTGGTGTTTGATGGCGGTGGCGGCACCAGCGATTGGGCCTATCTGCGCCGTGGCGGGGCGGATTTTCGCCTGGTGCCGGAGTGCCCGCCCGGCGGTGATCGAATCGGCGGGCATGATCTCGACCGCGAGCTGCTGGCACAAATTGAAGACCACTTGGATGACGCGGCACTCGCCGAGTTGCGCGGCCATGAAACAGCGTCGCTCCAAACGGCACGGATGCTCAAAGAGCGCTACTGCCGAGGCTTGCCTTTGCGACCAGTGAAGATCGGAGGGCATCAGGTGATGTTGTCGCCTTCAGACATCGAGAGCGTCTTCGCGGCGCGGTTTATCCGCCATGCGTGTGAAGGACTCAAGGGCTATCTAGCCCAAGTCCATGCAGTCAGCGGGCCAGACCAGCCGCCGGTGCTGCTGGTCGGAGGCAGTGCCCGACTCAAGGGGCTGCGGGAAGCCATCGAACGGGAATGTGACTGCGAGACCCTGTGGTGGGAGCGTGCGGACTATGCCACCGTGCTGGGGGCGGTGTCCGCTGCCAGCAAAGAGGTGGCGCGTGAGGCGGTTGAAGTCTTACCAAAAACCGTCACGGGTGCTTTAGTCAACGAAATCTACCGAGACAACGGCGACGGTACGGTGACGGATGTCAAAACGAATCTGCAATGGATGCGCTGTGCGCTGGGGCAGACCTGGCAACATTACATCTGCGTCGGTGATGCCCAGAGATACGCTTGGAAGAAGGCTTTGAAAGCAGTCGAGACGCTCAATCAACAGGGCGATTATGCGGGTTATTGTGACTGGCGTGTGCCAACGATTGACGAGTTGAAGACGCTGTTCGAGCACTTCGTTGGTCCGACCCACTCATCGCTTTGGAATTATTTGTTCTCCAAGCCCAAATTCCCGAACCGCATTGATCAAAAGGCTTTTCCCAATACACCACTTGACCCTTATTGGTCGGCCTCGCGGGATGTCTACAAATTGAGCTCCGCGTGGCTTCTCGACTTCGAAGATGGCTACGTCTTCAGCGACTGGGAAGGCGGTAAACGTGTGCGGTTAGTGCGCGGCGGACAGTAACTTTGTTTTTTGATCCGGTCTCCCTGACCGCAGCATAATCCGCCAATCACGGGATTCGTTGATCGCGAAACCAATCGTTTAGCGCAGCCAACGATTTGGTTCAATTCTGAGCGTAACCATCGAGAGATTTTTCATGTCCACCATCGCCATCGACTTTGGCACCAGTCGCACCAAGCTCGCTTATCTGGATAAGACCACCGGGCGGCCCGAGCTCATGCGTCTGGGGCAGCGCGATGATCCGTTCATCCCCTCGCTGTTCTATCTGGAGCGCAACAGCGAGCGGGTCTTTCTGGGCGACGATGCCGAGGCGATGCTGACACAGGACCCCGCCGGAGTTGTGGATGTTCTCAAGCGCAAACTCGACGATACGCATGTGCGGGCCAACCGTCGGCGGATCACCCCGCTGGAATTGCTGACGCGGCTGTTTGCGGAACTCCGTACCCGCGTGAGCCGAGAGGTGACGGTGTTCAACGGCCAGCTCGCCACCTCGGCATCCCTGACCATGCCGGCCATCTACGGTCCATCTCAGGAGCGTCTCCTGCGCGAAGCCGCCGAACAGGCCGGTTTCACCGACATCGTACTGGTGCCCGAACCGGTCGCCGCTGCGCGGGCCTGGCTTGCTCAGGTCAGTAACGACACGCCTGGCGTGGTGGTGTTTGATGGCGGTGGCGGAACCAGCGATTGGGCCTATCTGCGCCGTGACGGGGCAGATTTTCGCCTGGTGCCGGAGTGCCCGCCCGGCGGTGATCGAGTCGGCGGGCATGATCTCGACCGTGAGCTGCTGGCACGGGTGCTGGATCAGCTTGATGATGCCGCGCCCACCTGGCAGGGTAACCAGCCAGCGGCACTCCAGCGGATCAGGGTGATGAAAGAGCACTATTGCCGAGGATTGCCGTTGCAGCCGGTGAAGATCGGAGGGCATCAGGTGATGTTGTCGCCGTCAGACATCGAGAGCGTCTTCGCGGCGCGGTTTATCCGCCATGCGTGTGAAGGACTCAAGGGCTATCTGACCCAAGTCCATGCGGTCAGCGGGTCAGATCAGCCGCCGGTGCTGCTGGTCGGAGGCAGTGCCCGACTCAAGGGGCTGCGTGAAGCCATCGAACGGGAATGTGACTGCGAGACCCTGTGGTGGGAGCGTGCGGACTATGCCACCGTGCTGGGGGCGGTGCAGGGACACCAGGAGTCGTCACCCGTTGCGGCGACATTTCTTCCCAGCGACGACATGGCTCGCGACATCGCCGAGGAGATTGAGGCTTACCGCATCAGTGGAGATGACGACGAGGCCATTGTTAAGAAACATGCAGCGAAGCGAATTGAGACATGGCGTGTGGCGGCGGAAGCCGACCTGCCCAGTGCTCAATGGCTCCTAGGGAATTGTTATTTCTGGGGTGCAGGCGTGACCCAAGACGACGCTCAAGCTGTCGCTTGGTACCGCAAGGCGGCAGAACAAGGTTATGCGCGTGCTCAATTCATGCTCGGCATTATATATGAGAATGCCATTGGCGTGACAAAAAATGAAACTCAGGCTGTCGCCTGGTACCGCAAGGCGGCGGAACAAG
The DNA here is from genome assembly GCA_007128075.1 of Thiorhodovibrio sp. Lineage (GTDB taxonomy): Bacteria > Pseudomonadota > Gammaproteobacteria > Chromatiales > Chromatiaceae > Thiorhodovibrio_B. Next base: position 1,131 of record SKYD01000126.1, on the reverse strand, counting down.
GCGATGCGGATGCTCAGTTTATGCTCGGCGAGATGTACTCGGATGGCCAAGGCGTGACCCAAGACGACGCTCAAGCTGTCGCATGGTACCGCAAGGCGGCGGAACAAGGGCATAAGGAAGCCCAGCAGAAACTTGACGGCGGCGCGTCAGCTCTTGCCACAATCACTGCCATCGGTGGCGCTCTATTGGGCGCTATGTTTAGTAGTTAATAAAGAACCCTGCCACAAGCGGCGGGGTTCTTTATTTTAGTAGGAAACTTAAATGAAATCTGTAATCTGCCCGATCAAATGGATTGTCGCTATTGCGGGATTCATCTTCTATGTTCTTGTGATAAGATTGATGCTGATTGTCCCAATTTTCTCTTATTATGTAATCAGCGCAATGCACAAAAATCTTTTCGGTGTTATTTCTAAGAAAATGACAGGAGAATCTTTTGGCTTCGATAAAAGCATCGAACGCACCGTTGATAACCTTGATACATTTGGCAAGAAACTCGATCTTTTTGAATCTAAACTAAAAGAGCACTGGATCAAAATAGTGGAAGACTGCTAACGAAGAGAAAAGGGGGCTGGGTCGAATTTTTTGTCAGCTATGCCGAAAACAAACCGACCTGGCACCATTACCCCCCCTTAAAGGCAACCTGCCACCTTCGAACTGACAGATGAAATGCTCATTACATGATACCTAGACACAATTCAATAGAGCCTAATTATGATTAAAATTATAAGTGCCAAGGAAACATCAGAATACTTGGCGGCCCTTCAATTGCGTAACCTGATTGCAGATGCTTGGCCAATGGTCGCTGATGTGGATAACACTGAGGATTGGATATATATCGTCGCAGGAGCAAAATGCTATGGGCAGCGCGTTGTAGACATTGATCTTGTTGTTTTGGTTCGGCTAAATAATCTGGGGAAGGTGCCGGAAAATGTCTTGACTAATACGCCTCTTTATATACGCTCACTATGTCTGACGATAGAGCTAAAAGAACATCAGCCAGAAAAGGTAAGATTCGAGGGTAATCAGGCGCAGGTGCGGTACTACGAAAGTGGATGGAAATCTGTAACTGAGCAGTCCCATCAACAGCAGGTTTCGTTAAGAAATTTTATAAAAAATAATGAAATAAACTCT
>SKYD01000295.1 GCA_007128075.1 Thiorhodovibrio sp. | reverse complement strand
TCTGTCTGAGCTCTATGAGCTGCGGGCGCAGCTTGCTGGATACCAACAAGAACTCGACCGCCTAAAAGCCCGCAATCGGGCGCTGGCGGCTGAGGTTGAAAATCTCAAAAGCGGTTATGCGGCGATTGAGGAGCGGGCACGCTATGAACTGGGGATGATTCAGCGCGGGGAGATGTTTATACAGGTGATCGAAGCCAAACCGAGGACTCCAGCGCGTGATGAACAATATTGAGCGCATCTGGGCGCTGATTCCTGCTGCCGGTGTTGGTCGCCGTTTTGGCGGCCCCACGCCGAAACAATATCTGGAACTTGGCGGACGGCGGATTATCGATCATGTGCTGGCGCTGTTTTTAGCCCATCCGGCGATTAGCGGCTGTGTGGTGGCACTTGATCCCCAAGACCCCTACTGGCCAAGCGGTGCCTTTGCCAATGATCCCCGCGTGCGTCGTGCGCCGGGCGGTGCCGAGCGCTGCCATTCGGTGCGCAATGCGTTGGCGGTGTTGGCGCAAGAAGCGGCGGCTGAGGATTGGGTGCTGGTTCACGATGCAGCGCGTCCTTGTCTACGCAAAGAAGATTTAGATGCGCTGTTGGCTGCCCTGGTCGATGAGCCAGTGGGTGCGCTGTTGGCAGTGCCAGTGCATGATACCGTTAAGCAGGCACAATCTGCTGCCAGCGAGCGCATTGAACGCACTGTACCCCGAGCCGATCTGTGGCGCGCCTATACCCCGCAAGCGTTTCGACTCGGCATGTTGCACCAGGCGCTGGAGGTCGCACGCGCCGCCAATGCGCTGGTCACTGATGATGCCGCCGCCCTGGAATTGCAGGGGCTGGCACCACGGCTGATTGCAGGCCATGCCGACAACATCAAAATCACCCAACCAGAGGATCTTGCCTTGGCAGAATTTTATCTTATTCAACAAGGGCGGCTACCATGCTAATTGGACAGGGCTTTGATGCCCACCGCTTTGCGCCCGACATTCCGCTGGTGCTGGCGGGGGTGAGAATTGAACACAGCCACGGCCTCGCGGCACATTCTGATGGTGATGTCGCACTCCATGCGCTCTGTGATGCGCTGCTCGGGGCTGCTGGGCTGGGCGACATCGGGCATCATTTCCCCGACACTGACCCGGCATTGCGTGGCATTGATAGCCGCATCTTACTGCGGCGCACCATCGAAGCCCTTGCCGAGCACGGGCTTAGCGTGATCAATGTTGATCTGACACTCATCGCCCAAGCACCCAAACTCGCCCCCTACATCGCCACCATGCGCCAAACTGTTGCCGACGACCTTGGCTGCATCCCACAGCGCGTCAACATCAAAGCCACCACCACCGAACAGATGGGCTTTGCCGGCCGTGGCGAGGGCATCGCCGCGCTTGCCGTGGTGTTGGTTAGCGAATAAACACTGGCTTGATTTGTCTTGTGGCAATCATCAGTTAATCACAGTATTGATAATCACATTTTGAGGAATCTACAATGCCTAAATTAATCCCCATCGCCCTTGGTCTTGTGGTCGCTGTAACGCTCACTGCCTGTAGCGACGACCAGAACGGTGACACACTTCAAGTCGAGCAGTATCCACCGCAGGCACCTGGTCAGGAGCGCGAGTCGTCTGAACAGCTCGATGATGCAGTGCATTCAGCGATGGATAATCTGCGCGAAGCTGCTGACCGCGCTGCTAATGTAGTGGAAGATGTCAACCACACGCTTAGTAAACAGGCGAGTGAATCGGTCGATGCTGTCAAACGCTACCTTGCCGATCATGATCTGGATTCGGCACAAAAAATTCTCAATAAGCTCAAAGCAGTGGCGATTGGGCTGCCAGCCAACCTTCAGGAACAAATTCATCTTCTTGATCTGCGGGTGCAAAGCAAGATCGAGGCAGCGCGTCGCGAACGAGAAGCGGCGCAAGAATGACCGCACAACTGCTCGATGGCAAAGCCATTGCCGCGACAATTCGTGCCAGGCTCGCCGAGCAGGGACACCACCGCCAGCAGGCTGGGCTCCCCCCGCCTGGGCTGGCGGTGGTGCTAGTGGGTGAGAATCCCGCCTCCCAGGTGTATGTCAGCAACAAGCGCAAGGCCTGTGCTGAGGTCGGCTTTTATTCCGAGCACCATGCCTTGCCAGCGACCACGCCGCAGGCTGAGTTGATGGCGCTGATTGATCAGCTCAATCACAATCCGCAGATTCACGGCATCCTGGTGCAACTGCCCTTGCCGTCACAGATCGACACCGAGGCGGTGATTGAGCGCATTGATCCGCGCAAAGATGTGGACGGTTTTCATCCGTACAATGTCGGGCGCTTATCGTTGCGGATGCCACGGCTGCGCCCCTGCACTCCCAAAGGGGTAATGACGCTGTTGTCACACACTGGACAATCGCTTGAGGGGCTGGATGCGGTGATCATTGGGCAGTCCAATATTGTCGGGCGACCGATGGCGCTGGAGTTACTTGCCGCTCGCTGCACCATCAGCGTCTGTCACAGCCGCACCCGCGATCTTGCTGCGAAGGCACAAGCGGCGGATGTGTTGGTTGCTGCGATTGGTCGTGCGCAATTTGTGCCTGGTGAGTGGATCAAGCCCGGGGCGTTGGTGATTGATGTCGGCATCAATCGCACCGCCGAGGGCAAACTGGTCGGCGATGTGGATTT
>SKYD01000082.1 GCA_007128075.1 Thiorhodovibrio sp. | reverse complement strand
GCTTCGCAAACTCTTGCGCTGTGCTGAAATGGGTCGCTGTTTGCCGCGCTTCGATGCACTTCTCGTTCCCGTGTTTCATGCTTCAGGATGAAACTGATGGGTGGCAAGATCAGGGCCAGTGAAGGTGGCGGTGTGTTGCGCGGGAATGTCAAACTGCTGGAAGCTGTGGAACAGGTTATTGCCGCGCTGACTGCCGAGATCGGCACCGATGGTCATGTCGGGGCCGCTGAGAGTTGCTTGCGGGCCAACGCTGCCGTCGGTGATGATCTGGGCACGCAGTGCCTCCAGTGGGGTGACGCTGGCCAAGCTAGCAAATAACCAAGAACGTCAGGAGAATGAATTGAACATGGGAGGATGTCTCTATGATAAACCCCCGCCGTTTGCGGCGGGGAATATGCGCTAAAATTTAACCGCTGATTGGGCGGATGCGTACCCGGCGGTTGACGCTGGCATAGGGCTGGTCACGCAGATAGGGCTCGCTTTTGCCTTTGCCAATGGCAATCAGCCGCTGCTGGGGAATCCCAAAATTTTCAACAAGATAGCGTTGCACTGACTGCGCTCGCCGTTCCGAGAGTCGCTGATTGTAGTCCGCTGAACCGCTGGCATCGGTATGCCCTTCAATCAGCCAGGTCACTTCACGAAAATCCTCGCTCTGCAATGCCTGACCGAGGTTACTCAACGCCTCAGCCGCATCGGCGGTTAAATGGGCGGTATCAAAGCCAAAATAGATCGATATGCCGCCGCTGTCCTCTTCGCGTGGGGGCGGTACATCTGTGGCGATTGGTGGTGCCACTGGGCGTGGTGCAGCCACCGCTCTGGGCGCTGCTGGAGTAGCGGCGCGTGGTGGTGGTGGTGCGGGTGTCGGCGGCGGCGCAGCGGCGCGGATTGCAGGAGTCGGCGGTGCGGCAGGTGCAGGTGGCAATGTTGGCTCGCTGGCGCGACGGATGCCGCGATGGCGATCCAGGGTGCGATTGAGCGCCTGTTGGTAATCCTCAACCGTTGCCCCGCGCTTCATGTATTCCTCTGCCATGACTTGGCTGGCAGCGAATGTGGTGATGACAATCAATCCATAACACAATAGTTGTTGACGCATCAGATTCACCCTCGTTTGTTGTTTGCTGATCGCGAACATAGTGTAGCATTCTATAATAATTCTGAAATTTTGATCGTGGCGACACTCTATGGACGCAGCACCCCAAGCGTTGCCGACGGGAACCCGTCTGCATGAATTGATCATTGATCGTCTCCTAGGGCGCGGTGGCATTGGCTTGGTTTACACCGCCGAACATGCCATTTTGCACGACACCTTTGTCATTAAAGAATTTTTACCCGCTGAATTGGCGCATCGCCAAGCGGATCTCACCGTCTGTCCGTTTCCGGGCAAAGAATCCTTATTCGAGTATCTGCGCGCCAAATTTCTCGAAGAAGGGCAGATGCTGCTCAATCTGGCACGCCCGCGCAGCCACCCCAATCTTGTTGCCATCAGCGATGCGTTTCGTGCCAATGAAACCGTCTACCTTTGTATGCGCTACGAAGAATCGCGCACCCTTGCTGAAGTCGCCAGCGAGCGCCTACTCGATGAAGACACCCTCACCCGCTGGCTGCTGTTGTTATTAGACGGCTTAGGTCACGCCCATGATCATGGCGTTTGGCATCGTGACATCAAACCCTCGAATATTTTGATTCGCACCGATGACAGTCCGCTGTTGATTGATTTTGGTGCCGCGCATTGGGAACGCCCCGACGCGCAAGTCACCATGATCGAGCAATACACCCCGAAATTTGCCGCCCCAGAACAACGCCTTGGCGGCACCAAAGGGCCGTGGACTGACATCTATTCTTTAGCCGCAACCTGGTATTTTCTTATCACGAACACACCACCTGTTCAAGGTATTTTGCCAGCAGACTGGATGGAGCCCTATCAAACACGCTATAGCAGGCGTTTATTGCAGGCAATCGATGCGGCTTTGTGTTTTGATCACAACAAACGGCCGCAGACGGTAGCGCAGTGGCTGGAATTGTTGAGGTCCGATGATTCACAGAATTTATTAGACGACCAGCCCACGCTTGTCGCTGCTGTGCCACTTTCAGATAGTGACCAGCCCACGCTTGTCGCTGCCGCGCCACTTTTAGATAGTGACCAGCCTACGCTTGTCGCCACAGTGTCGCGTCCAGTGAGTGAGCAGACCACGCATCAGTTAGCTTCTGCCGCGCCCAAGCGTTGGCCATTGGCACTGATGATTGTGCTGGCGCTACTGAGCACGGTCGCAGCGGGATTTGGGTGGCTGTGGTGGACGCAGCCGACACCAGCCGGCGAGCCAGTCGCTGTCGATCCACCGCAACACCAAGAACCTGACTTGGTCTCGACTGAGACGACACCTGTGGAGCCACCGCCCTGCACACTCGACAATGCTGAATTGTGCGCATTCGTGGAAAAGATTCAGGCACTGCCGCTGGTGCGCGTGGCACCCTCTGAGCAGCCACAGATCACTTTCAACAAACCCGCTGAAGGTTACCGCGAGGGCGATTTATTTGCACTGGATGTGGTGATGCCAGAGAGCAGTGGCGGCTATCTGTGGCTGGATTTTTATGGCACCCAAGAGCGCATCATTCATCTGTTACCAACCGCAGACGACCCCGCTCATTTTTTT
>SKYD01000077.1 GCA_007128075.1 Thiorhodovibrio sp. | reverse complement strand
GCAGGCGCTTATTGGGACAACGCGCTGGTGCTGTGGCGGCTGTGGCAACAAGAAGTTGATCCATCGCCAGAGATCATCAAACGCTGGCAACCTGAACGCGCCCGACTGGCGTTGATCCAAGAAGCCTATGCGTTTCGCCGTGACAATCAGATACAAATAGAAGATGACAGCACACATTAAATGCTATTGCGGGTGGCGATGGCAAGCGCGAATTTAAATTTTTGTTGCTGCCGATACTTGGTCGTGACTTTGGGGCAAGGTCTCAAGTATAGTCAAACCATCAGACTGCCGATTTATAAAAGGATATTTTATGACCACACGCCATCTCAACTCTGTCGATCATACACTGATTCACTTCGATCAGGCTTTGCGCACGCTGTTTGGCCAGCCTCAAGGCACCGGGCGTGAATCGCCTAGCAAAAATGTTCCCGTCAGCGAGCTGGACAATACAGCGCGTACTCGCGCTGGGCGGCTGATGCGAGTCAATCATGCTGGTGAGGTCTGTGCTCAGGCACTTTATCAAGGGCAGGCGCTCACGGCGCGCTCGGTTGAGATGCGGGCACAGCTTGAACAATCCGCTCGTGAGGAAGGCGACCATCTGCGCTGGTGTCAAGGTCGTCTTGAAGAGCTTGGTGCTCGCAAAAGCTTGCTCAATCCACTGTGGTATGCCGGCTCGCTGGTGCTGGGAGCCGCCGCTGGGCTGGCGGGAGATCGCTGGAGCCTGGGCTTTGTGGTCGAAACCGAACGCCAGGTGGAAGATCATCTGGATACCCACCTCACCCGCTTGCCGCCAGAGGATCTGCGCAGCCGCTCGATTTTAGGGCAGATGAAAGCCGACGAGATTCATCATGCCCAGGTTGCCAAAACCGCCGGCGGCGCACCGTTGCCGCGTCCATTGGCTTTGGCGATGAAAGCTGCATCGAAGATGATGACCCACGGTGCCTATTGGGTTTAAGTTGAGGAGCATGTTGCATGGCGAACAGACGACAACCGCCGCGTTGGCGCTTTGCGGCACTGATTGTGGTGTTGGGTGCCGCAGCGGTCAATGCTGATGTGGTGTTTAAGTATGTTGATGACCAAGGACAGGTCATTTTTTCCGATGAGCCGCTCGACACACCAGGGCTAAAACTCGAATGGAAGCGCAGCAGCAGTCGGCTCAGTCAGGATAATCGCCAGCACAGCCAACAGCAACGCCAGCAGCAGGCGCAGTTGGCACTTGCCCGTCAGGAAGCACGCCGCGAGGCGGTGTGGGAACGCCTGTTTGGCACCAGCAAGCCAGTGGAAAGCCGCCCACGCCCCAGCGCCAGTGGCTCGATGGCGGCGCGTCGTGAACAATATCGCTCGCTCATCAACCAGGCGGCGCAGCGTTACAACTTGCCACCTGAGCTATTGCACGCGGTGATTCGTGCCGAATCGGCCTATCGTCCTGACGCGCTCTCGCACGCTGGTGCTTCGGGGCTGATGCAGCTCATGCCTGCCACTGCCAAACGCTTTGGGGTCACTGATATCTGGGATCCAGCGCAAAACATTGATGGCGGGGCGCGTTTTCTGCGCTTTTTGCTGGATAAATTTGATGGTGATTTGCGGCTGGCGCTGGCGGGGTACAATGCAGGGGAAAATGCGGTAATCCGTCATGGTCGCCAAATTCCGCCGTTCGCTGAGACGCAAAACTATGTTCGCACGGTGTTGCGCTATCTACATGCCAGCAACCCCAGGCTGCGCTCCTAAAGCTCACGGGTGAAATCGCTGGTGCTGGTGCTGTCATCGCTATTGGCAACCCGCGCTTGTCCGTTGAGCAGTGCCTGCGCAAGCTCGCCTAAGCTGGAAAGATCGACCTTATCACCGGCTGAATCGATCACAAGACAGGTCGAGGTCAGTGGGCTAATCCACGACAACTGAATCCGCCGCCGTTTGCGGCTGCCATCGCGCTGGCATTCGTCAAGCTCAAACCAGGTGCCCTGTTTGGTGTCGCGCAATTGCTCGATCATTGCCCGCACGGTTGCTGTTGAGGCGCCGCCCAACAAATCGGTTTCCTCGACCAGGGGGCGCATGCCGATCAATTCATCACGCTGATCTGGGGTGCTGAACGATTCCAGCGACACTGCGGGGCGTTGATCCTCGCTGGGCACCAGATGTCGCAATGAGCGCGAATGACTAAGCATATCCAGCACAGCGGCTAACAATGCCTGATTGTGACTGCCCATGCGGGTCACCCCGTTGCGCAGTCGTTTGCACAGTTGTGGTAACTCATGCAGCCGAGTTTGCCATACAGCAGTGCTAAGTTCAGGATTGAATAATTCTGCCAACTGCTGCGCGGTGGTCGTCGCCTCCAGCCAGCTCTGGCGTTGCGCGTCATCGCTTGGATGCAGCGCAATCGCAGTTAAGCGTTCTTGCCACGCCCCCTCAAGCAGACCGCGCACAGGTTCTGGCAGTGGGTAGCGTTCGATGAGCGCGTCAATCTCGCTTGCTGCCTGCTGGCGCGCCTGTCTGAGTTGCTCGGGTTGCGGGCTAAGAGGGTGCGGCGACTGGTCGATGTGTTGATGACGCTGCCGCTGTTCGCGTACCCGCCGTTCAAAATCGCTGTGCAATTGCACGCAAAGTGCAGAATCCAGCGGACGGGCGGCAATGAGCTGTTCGACCGTCTGCTCAATTGCGGGGAAAATACCGCGCTTGAGATTGGATTCATCGACCCACAGCCCGCCTGCGGCGATCATCTCATTAAACAACAGCCGCGCTGGATGGTGCTGATTGACCACAAAGCTGCGTTCGCTCAGTGCCAGCCGCAGATAAGGAATTTGCAGCGCGCTTAAACTCGATTTAACCACATAGGGCAAAATCGGCAGGGTGCGCATCTGCTCAAAGAGCGCGCTGATCATATCGAGCAGTTGACGCTCCAGTTTGCAGCTAAATTCTCCAGGTTGGCTGTCTTGGTCACTGCGCATCGACTGCGAAACCCCGGTCACGCGCCCTGCATCAACGGACGGCTCTCGGCGCGCAGTGACCAGTGCCAAAATGGAATCGAGCAATTCAGTCTCGCTATGCCCTTGCGTATTGTCGTCTTCGCTGCTCGGTGGGTTCTTATTGCTCCCTGATTTGAGCCGAATCGGGCGGGTGCGCGGCAAAATGCCTGCTGATTTTAGGGTGTCGTTGAGTTCTTCATAGAGTGTGAGCGCACCTCGGGTGAGATGAATATGAAATAAGGCATAGAGCAGCAGCCGAATCGGCACCGCCAGCGGCCAGCTTTCCAAAGCATAGCGAAAGGCATGCACCAGATGATAGGGGCCGGCTGGAATCTCGCAATCTTTGAGCTTTTTGCCGCCACCGATCACTGCCAGGCGTTGACTGAGTGCGTAGAGGGCTGGAAAACAGGTGGCATTGCTCTGCACGATGAGATTATCCACTGCCCGCGATTCTTCGGGATTGAGTGCGGCGAGACTGCCATCGCAGACATTGGATTCAGCAAGAGATTGGCGGAATTGGGTCAACCCTCGGTCAAGTTCTTGATCAAAGCGGCGGCTAAATTCCGCCCGTTGCGCTTCTATAGTGGCGATGGCGTGGAGATAGCCTTCCCGCTCCTCCTCATTGCCGGCACGGTCGGCAAATTCGTTCAAGGTGATGGGAATCTGCTCTAAAAATCGCGCCAGCCGCGGCGCACAAAAGGCTTTGGCAGTCGCGGCATAGCGAGGCAGCAAAATCGCTTGGTGCTGGGCGCGTTCAGTTTCAGTCAATGACGAGGTGGATCGACTCATGATATTTTATCAAAAAAAACTCAGTACAGTACAAAAGCATCAAAGTACTGTTCAAAAAGCCGGTCTTTCCCGGCTGTCAGGTCTTGTAACCAAATCAACACTGTTATTCGCTGGTGATCAGCCGCTCGGCGACAGCAATCTGCATCGGGTCAGTGAGCTCTTTGGGCAGATGCGAGAAACGCTCAACTAGGCTTGGCCATAGCAGATTGTAATACAGCTCGCCGCGCACCAGCACCACACCGGATGCTGGAATTTCATAGACTAGATTGCGCTCTTCGTGCGGTTGCAGTCGGGTGTCATCGCCAGGCTGGGTGGCAGTGGGCGGCGGCGCGGGTTGACCGTCAGCATCGGCTAAGGCATAGGATAGATAGGCCTGTGGGTCGTCTTGCGATGGATGCCCCTCGGCATTTTGCCACAGCAAAGTGCCGCTGCTGTCATACGCCATTAACTTAAAGTAGACATTGCGAAATGGCGCACCGGTAGGCATCGCGTGCGGCAATGGATTTTTCAAAGTCACCGTGGTTTGGAGTGTGTCGCCCGCACGCTCAACATCGACATCAAACAGCACGCCGCGTGCCACCATCGATGGAATATGCCCACCAGGCATCGAATGATCCGCCAGCCCGGCGTTGATTGGCATGTGGCAAGATAGACAAGTGACCTGTGAGCCACTTGCGCGGAACTCATCGCCAGTTTGACACAGCGGCACACCGTGCGGATTGTTGCGCTGATCATGACAGCCCATGCAGATATCCGAGCTTTTCATTAACCGTGGATTGCCTTCCATCGACAGTGCGGGGATGGTTTTGCCATCCAGTGTCACTGGTGCGCCAAGATGCGGATTGGGCCGCTGCGAATCGCTGACCGCAAGACCCGCGCCGCCAAACAGATCATCGCTGCTGGCGAGCAAATCCGCCAGGGCATTGTTCATGCCCAAGGGACCTTGCAGCACCTCGGAGCGTTCATAGGCCTGCATCCCGACCCGCAACAATTCTCCATCGTCACCTTGGGTGCCCTTAAAGCGCGCCAAGGTGTGACAAGCAACACAGTTGACCCCTTCGCTGTAGGCGGTGTGGGCATCGAGTTTTGTGGTTTGGTCAATCGCGGCATTAGGGGCGTGACATTGCAAACAGATCGGGAAGGTGCCCGATTGCAGATGTTTCATGCCTTCTTGTCGCGGATCGCCAACTTCTTGGCGATAAAAAACCTCGTGGATGGGATCGCTCAACGCGGTGCTTTGGGCATGCATCGAGCCGCGCCATTGGCGATAAATTTCAGCATGACAGTTGGCACAAACCTCAGACGAGACATGATGGAGCTTGGCTGGCTCTGGCTCCGAGGCTGTCAACAGTATGCTGTAACCAAACAGCGCACACAGCAATAACCCAATCCCGAAAACAAAACGCTTATTCATTGGCTGTTCCTAAAAACCTGAACAAAGTTGCTCAGGATGGTTTTTCGGTAATTCGCTCTCCGTTGATAGCGCCCCGAAGGGCGAGCAACTGGAGTCCTGGTTGAGCAGTCCCAACCGGAGGCGCTGAGTCCGTTCCAGCAAAATTTCTTTCACCTTACTTGAACGGCGTGAACCGCTCGATGTCAGGGTCATACAATCTCGCCAGCACATTTCGCGCAGCGTTCTGGTCTGCCTGCAACACAACCCCGTCGGAACAGTAAAATCGATCCCCTTGCCGTTTGCCGTCAAGGCATCCAGTTCGAGAATCCATTTGCGATGTGTAAGCAGGATTGACCACAACGACCGTCGAACCTCGACGGCTTGAAACACAATCAAGTGCTTCGGCAATAACACCTTTCGTCCAGCTTGCCAGCCGACGATTGACATTCTTGCCGAAAGACTTGCCCGCCATCGGCGCGGTTAAATCTTCTGCTGAACAGATTGAAAAACGATGTCGCGAATTTGCGCGTGGGTTTTATCCAGTTGTCGGTTCAGTTTTTTTGCGTCCTAGGTTGAACTTGCGAATGTGCTCGCGCTTGGCGTGCAAAATCCGCGTGACTTTCATTCGCAGGCGTCCTTGGGCTGGCGAACGGGCATCTCGGCAAAGTCCTCCTTGATGGATTGTTTGTATTTGCCCATCCCGTGTAGCCGACAAGAAAAGGTCTGCACAATCGCCAATAAATCCTCGACCATTTCCTGCTCGGGCGAGAGCGATTCCTGGTTGACCACCACGACCTCGCAGCCGTTTTCATCAGCCAAGTGCGCCAATAGATCAAACCCAAAGCGCATCAACCGATCTTTGTGCGCCACGAGCAGCATGCGCACTTCACCGCGCTGAATCCGATCAACCAAGCCAAGAAACCGCTTGCGCTTGAAGTTCATCCCGCCACCGATCTCTTGAATCCACTCATCCACTGCGATTCCCGCGCCCAGGCAGTAGGTTTCCATCGCTTGTACCTGCAAAGCGAGATCGTCTTTCTGTCCGGCGCTGGAAACCCGGCAATAGACCACGACATTCCGCTCACGGGGCACCCCACCGAGCATCAGGCGAACATCGGACTCATCGAAATACCGGTGCCCCGACGGCAGCCGCTTGGCTTGCAGCTTCCCTTCGCACTCCCAGCGCCGCACGGTCGACACCGAGCGACCAATCCGCTTGGCAAATTCTCCAATACTGTAGTGTTTGCTCATATTAAATAATTATAGACAGCTCTGTACGGAAGTCAAGCAACTGTTTTTTTTCTGCGCGTCGTTATTCAGTCTGTATCGACCTAAAAATTTGTCCGCAGTATTGGTAAAAGTAAGGGCGGTTCGCGAGCCGCCCCTACGATTGAATGTCTGGAAAACAGAGTGAATGGCTACCCCCATGAACTCATAAAATTGCTATAAAATTCAGGGTTTTGCACTGTGGCACCGCGTTGACCAACAATCGCTGCGGCAAACTGTTGGGCGCGGCTGAGGGTTTGCTCCAGCGGCCAGTGCCGCAATAGCCCCAAGATCAACACTGCTGCAAAGCCATCGCCAGCGCCGACGGCATCAACCACGCTCACCCGCTCAGTTGGGGCAACGCGCACCGGCGCGCTGTCTTTGCTGAGTGCAAACGCCCCCGCCGCGCCCTGGGTGACAAAGATCGTGTGCAAATGATGGGCTGCCAGCAGAGCCTGGGCTTGCTGTTCTGGCGTGGTGCCACTGGGGGCTAGCAGCGCCAGCTCGGCGGCATTGAGTTTGAGCCAGCGCGCCCCCGCCAACTGTGCGTTGAGTGCATCCAGCGTCCACCAGGGATCGCGCAGATTGACATCAACAAAACGCGCAGGCGCGGAGTGCTGGCGCAGATGCTCAAATGCCTGGCGTGATGCCGCATGGCGCAAGGCAAGACTGCCGTGATAGAGCAATGCCCCTGATGGACAGGGCGGCATCTCGGCGGCATCAATAAAATCATAGGCGCGCTCGGCGACGATCTCATAGCTTGGCTCGCCCTGATCGAGGGTGACTTGCACTGTGCCGGTGGGATGGCTAGGATCGCGCTGCATGGCGTGGGTGGCCATGGCATGGTCACGCATCGCCGCCAATAGTGCGTCGCCCAGCGCGTCTTCGCCAACACGGCTGATCAACAGCGGTTGTTGACCAAAGGCGTGCAGATGCCAGGCGACATTAAACGGTGCTCCGCCAAGCACGCGGGTGGTGGTGCCGTCGGCGGCAGGAAATAAATCAAAAAGCACCTCGCCAAAAATTAGCGGGGGCTGGGTTGGATCAAAAGTCATAACAATAAAACTCAAACGGTTACGATCAAATCAGTTGGGAAACCTTCACGCCAGCCAAGGTTCCAGATACGCCAGCGTTTCAGCAATCCCCGTCGGGGCAAGCGGTGACGGCCGCGGCTGTGCCAGCACCGCCGTCAGTGCCTGTTCGAGTGCGGCGGTGGTCAAGTCTTCCAGCACTGCGGTCGGCTGCTGCGCCGCCAGCCAAGTCACCAGATGCGGGGTTTCCGCCCAATCATCGCGGCGCACATAGATCACCGGAATGCCGTGACAGGCGGCCTCGGCAAAGGCACCGTAGCCGGGCTTGGTGAGCAGGGCATCGACCGAGGCTAAGGCATCGAGCACCTCGTCTGCTGCGATGTGATGGATGCCTGGGCGCGGACTGATGTTGACATCGGGGGTGAGAATCTGCCAGCCAGCGGGAACTGCACCGCTCAGTGTTAAATGGCCAGTGCCGCCAAACTGCATCAACAGCAGCCGCGTCTCGGCGGCAATCCCCAAGCGTTGGCGCCAATCATCAGCACGCCGAGGACGCTGGGCAGCCAGCGGCCCAATTGCCACCGCATTGTTCAGCCACGGCATTGGCATCGAGGGCGCGGGGCGCAAAAACAAATCCGCCTGTTGGTAGACGCGCTGAAGTCGCTGGCTAAGCGCGGCTGACAGCTCGCCGCCAACGGGGCTGTGGAGCAAGATGTCATACCAGTTGAGCGAACAGAGTCCGACTGCTGGCAGTTGCATCTTGTGCGCCGCCTCCAGCGGCATCCACGGCACATCAGCCAGCAGCACAGTGGGCGGATCAGCCGCCAGCCGTGCCTGTTGGCGAGCTAAATGCTGCGGATAGTCGCGCTCAAAGGCCTCGTAGAGTGCCAAGCCGTCGCGCCAGCGCACCTGCAACGGGTTATCCATCGGCAAGGCGACATCGGCAGGTTGGTCAACGAGGGTGAATGGGGCACTGATCCGCGAGCGAATGACCGCCAATGGCAGCGTGCTTTGTAGGGTGATGCGCACGCTTGGGCGTTGTTGATGCAGTGCTGCAACCAGCGGGGCAATCTGGGCGAGATGACCATAGCCATGCGCGGTGATGGCAATCCATAGATGCGCCATTATTTGGGGTCGAGCGCGTATTCGCGGCTAAATAACAGCTCGCCGACAGCCACCACCACCTGCACACTGCGCCGGATCAATCCGGCGTTGCAGCTTTCGCAGGCACAGCTATGGACTAAGGATTTAAGACGCGCCCCCTCAGGGGCGGCGCGCTCGATGTGACGGTAAATGTCAAATTGCTCGGCACTCAATTGCTTGGCCTCGTCGGTGTCGCAATCAAGGCTTTGGCTGCCAGTGCAATGATCACTGTGTTCAATGTCATCAAAACGAATTTTGCGATAACGCTCGAACCCGTCCAGCGGGCGATAAATATCGCTACGGATGGTGTCGAGAATCTCATCTTCGGGTAATAATTTGAGCTTAAAGCGTGCCTTCGCATTCTCATCCATGCGCTCCTCGACCCACTGGGCAAGCTGCTCAGCACGGCGGGTTTGCGCGTCGCGTCGCTTGGCTTCCTGCTGGGCTTTGCGCTGTTCAATCGCCTGATTGCGCTCCTCGGCCAGCTCGCGCGCCTGATCTAGCAAGGGGGCAAGTGCCTGCTCGATGCGCATGAGGGCATCAATGGCCTCGCGCTCGGGCAAGGATGGGCCCTGGCTGGCAACATTGGGCAGAGTGGCACTGTAATAGATCGCTGGCCAATCTTTGCGGACAAATTGCTCCAGCGGCTGCTGTGACCAATACTCGATATATTGTTCTGCCTGTTCATCCCAGGCGGCACGCTGTTTGCGCAGGGCGCGTTCACGGAGGCTGGCGCATTTGATCCGCCAACGCAGCCAGGCGCGGACATCCGGCATCGCAGTTTCTGGTGGGCGCGGATAATCGCCAGGCGCGGCAAAGGGCGCGGTGAGATCAGTGATCCCATCTTGCTCTGGGGCATTGGCGAGCGCGGTGCGCTCATCGAGGTTGAAATCAGCAGGATCAATCTCAGCAATCAGATCGCCATAGCAATCGCACCCTGCCAAGATGGCGGCGACACGATCAACACGAATAAGCACCTTCATATCAACATACCGTTATATTCGCAACAACAGGCGCGCAGGATCCTCAAGCGCCTCCTTCATTGTAGCCAAAAACTGTACCGCCTCACGGCCATCAATCAGCCGATGATCATAACTGAGTGCTAGGTACATCATCGGGCGGATGACGATCTGATCATCGCGCACCACGGGGCGTTTTTCAATGCGGTGCATCCCTAAGATCGCGCTTTGCGGCGGATTGAGCAATGGGGTTGATAACAGCGAGCCAAACACTCCACCGTTAGTGATCGAAAAAGTGCCGCCAGTCAGCTCATCGAGGGTTAAGCTGCCCGCATTGGCCTTATCACGCAACTCAACAATCTGGCGTTCGACGCTGGCAAGGTCTAATTGTTCACAGTGGCGGACAATCGGCACCACCAGCCCGCGCTCGGCAGCAATCGCGACCCCGATATCGACATGATCATAATAAACAATCTCATGGTCATCGAGTGTGGCATTGATCACCGGGAACCGCTGCAAGCCATGCACTGCCGCCTTGACAAAAAAGGACATGAAGCCAAGACGCACACCATGAGTGCGCTCAAAACTGTCCTGATAGCGGGCGCGCAGTCCTTGGATCGCGCTCATATCGACATCAGTGAAAGTGGTCAGGGTCGCGGTCTGCTGTTGCGCTTGCAGCATCCGCTCGGCAATCCGCGCCCGCAGGCGGCTGATTGGCTGGCGGCGTTCACCACGCTTAGGCGATGCAGATGGCACGCGCTGAACT
The DNA here is from genome assembly GCA_007128075.1 of Thiorhodovibrio sp. Lineage (GTDB taxonomy): Bacteria > Pseudomonadota > Gammaproteobacteria > Chromatiales > Chromatiaceae > Thiorhodovibrio_B. The sequence continues at coordinate 18,715 of SKYD01000077.1, read as the reverse complement.
GCAGGTGTTAACAGTGGCACGCTGTCAGGATCGGCTGGCGGCTGGGTCTGTTCGTGCTCATCGAGCCAGGCAACGACATCAGCTTTATGAATCCGCCCATCTTTGCCGCTGCCGGTTATCGTCTGCGGATCGAGATCCAAGGCTTTGACCAGCCGCCGCGCAGCGGGGGCTAACCTTGGCTCAGCTTGAGGGGGCTGTGGTGGTGGCGCGGGTTTTGATTCAGGTTCAGGTTTTGGTGGCGTGGCACCGTCAAGCCGTGCCAACGGCGTTTGTGATGAGACCACAGTGCCGCTAGGGGCAAGAATCTCTGTCAGCACGCCTGTTGCTGGCGCTGGAACCTCAAGCACGATTTTGTCGGTTTCGAGATCGACGATGGTTTCACCTGCGGTGACTGAATCACCGGGCTGTTTGTGCCAGTCAAGCACCGTCGCCTCGGCGACTGATTCAGGAAGAGAAGGGACGCGGATATCAGTCATTTTTGGTACTCAATGGATCAAGGCACCGCCACAGCATCGAGGATAAAATCGGCAATGGCAGCATGTCCAACTGGGCCATTATCCTCGCCACTGAGTAGTCGATGTGGCACACAGGGTGGCACCACAGCTTGCACATCTTCAGGGATGACATAGCCCCGCCCGGCAATCAGTGCCCAGGCACGGGCAGCTCGCAATAGACCCAGCCCAGCGCGGGGGGAGAGTCCGTGCAAGAAGCGATTGCTGGTGCGGGTGAGCTGCAAGATGGCATAGAGATAGTCGATGATGGGTGCTGCGACACTGATGTTTTCAACCTGCTGTTGTAGCGCCAGCAGTTGGGCGGGAGTCAATGCCGGCTGTAGGTTGGCAACCAGATGGCGACGATCCTCGCCAGCGAGTAGAATTTTTTCTTGTTCAGCATCAGGATAGCCCAACTCCAGCCGCATCAAAAAGCGATCCAACTGCGATTCAGGCAACGGAAAGGTGCCAACCTGATAGGTCGGGTTTTGGGTGGCAATCACAAAAAATGGCTGTGGTAAGCGATGGGTTTTGCCTTCTGCGGTCACTTGGCGTTCTTCCATCGCCTCTAATAAAGCACTTTGCGCCTTGGGTGTGGCGCGGTTGATCTCATCGGCGAGCACCACTTGGGCAAAAATTGGCCCTGGATAAAATTGAAACCGCTCATTGGCACGCTCATACACCGAAGCCCCGATGATATCGGCTGGGAGTAGATCGCTGGTGAATTGAATGCGGGCATAATCAAGCCCCAACAGCCGTGCCAGCAGATGTGACAAGGTGGTTTTGCCCACCCCGGGCACATCCTCAATTAACAGATGACCTCGCGCCAGCAGGCACGCCAGCGCAAGGCGTAATTCAGTTTCTTTACCGAGAATGATCTCGCCAGCGGCGGTCAGTGCCTGACCAAGCGCGGCACGCAGAGATTCGGGTGATGGACTGGCGGACATGGAAATATTCCAAAAAAAAATAGCCCCGCGCTGGGCGGGGCCTGATCTCAAGCAGTGGACTTAGTGTTCCAGTGCAGCACTAAGGTGCGGTGCTGGCCCTGAGCCACGGGGAACGCGGACATCCTCAACCAGATGCTGAATGTGCTCTGGCGGTGGTGCCGTGAACTTGGAGACAACCAGTGCAACCGCAAAGTTGGCAATCGCACCAATCATGCCGAAGGCCTCAGGAGTGATGCCAAAGAACCAATTGGGCGACATCCCCAGCGGCTCTAAGAACGCGGTGCCCGGAATGAACATGATGCCCCGATGCTGGAACACATAAATCAGGGTGATGATCAAACCAGTGATCATCCCGGCAATGGCACCGGTGTTGTTCATCCGCTTGGCAAAGATACCCAGCATCAACGCCGGGAATAGCGATGATGCCGCCAACCCAAACGCCAAGGCAACGGTTCCCGCCGCAAAGCCTGGTGGATGGAGACCAAGATAACCTGCCAGTGCAATCGCTGCGACCATCGACCAGCGTCCAGCATTAAGCTCTTGCTTTTCGGAAATATCCGGTTTGAGCACCCCTTTGAGCAAATCATGCGAGATCGCTGACGAGATCGCCAACAACAACCCCGCCGCAGTTGAGAGTGCAGCCGCCAGACCACCGGCAACCGTCAAAGCAATCACCCAGTTGGGCAGGTTGGCAATCTCGGGATTGGCGAGTACCATGATGTCGTTATCAACTCTCACCATTTCGTTGCCCTGCCAGCCCCATTCAGCCGCCCGCGCTGCAAACTCAGGATTGGTATCGTCATAGTACTGGATGCGTCCGTCGTTGTTTTTGTCCTCAAAACGCAGCAGCCCGGTGACTTCCCAACGCTCAAACCAGTCAGGCCGTTCGGTATAGAGTAGGTTGCCCGTTTCCTCGCCAACTGGACCAATCTGGATGGTTTCCATCAGATTCAGCCGTGCCATCGCCCCCACTGCAGGCGCGGTGGTGTAGAGAATGGCGATAAACACCAGTGCCCAACCAGCCGAATAACGCGCATCAGCAACCTTAGGTACGGTGAAGAAGCGGATGATGACATGTGGCAAACCAGCGGTGCCGATCATCAGCGACATGGTGTAAGCAAACATATTGAGTTTGCTGCCCATCATGCTGGTGGTGTATTCCTTGAAGCCAAGATCGGTGACCACCTGATCAATTTTTGCTAGCAATGAGATGCCGCTGGGCACACCATCGGGGCGATACTCAGCACCTAGACCCAGTTGGGGCAGTGGGTTGCCAGTCAGTTGCAAGGAGATAAAGATGGCAGGGATGGTGTAGGCTAAAATCAGCACTATGTATTGGGCAATCTGGGTGTAGGTAATGCCTTTCATACCACCGAGAATCGCATAGACGGCAACGATGCCCATACCGGCAAAGATGCCCATCTCATAAGACACCCCAAGGAAGCGTCCAAATGCCACCCCAATGCCGGTCATCTGACCGATGACATAGACGATTGAAGCGACAAGCAGCGAAATGACGGCCACCACCCGCGCTGATTGCGAGTAATAACGATCACCGATGAACTCTGGCACGGTGAATTTGCCGAATTTGCGCAAATAGGGGGCTAACAACAGCGCCAGCAACACATAGCCGCCAGTCCAGCCCATTAGAAACACTGAGCCACCATAGCCATTGAAGGCAATCATGCCCGCCATGGAGATAAAGGAAGCGGCTGACATCCAGTCAGCCCCCGTTGCCATGCCATTGGCAACGGGATGCACGCCGCCACCGGCGACATAAAATTCACTTGTCGAGCCAGCCCGCGCCCAGATGGCAATGCCAATATAGAGCGCGAAGGTCGAGCCGACGATCACATAAGTCCAGATATCAAGTGGGGTCATAGGTGTTGAATCCTCAAAAAATTATTCGCCGACATCAAATTTTTCGTCGAGCTTGTTCATCATTGCCGCATAGACAAAAATGATCGCGACAAAAACATAGATTGACCCCTGTTGGGCAAACCAGAACCCTAGTGGATAACCGCCAAGGTAAAACTGATTCAGCGGCTCGACGAGTAAAATACTAAACCCGTAGGAAACCACGAACCAAATCGTCAGCAAAACGGCGAGAAGCCGTAAATTCGACTTCCAATATTCCTTCCGTTTTTCCGGTGTCATTTCAGCTCTCATGTTGTCCCTCCTTCTCGTTGAAAATACCACGCCCGCTGTTTTTAGGATGCTTCGCTGAACGGGCGGTCGATCATTGTGTTGTGTCACACCGCTTGCTGTCAATCATAGCAGTGACGATGATGGCGTTGGCGCTCGCCTCAATCGACAGTGGTGGCTTAGGATTTAGCCACATCGATGCCTGTTTTCGTGCGCAGTTGGCGCATCACCTGTTGTAAATCTTGCCAGCCGAATGCCTTGTGGGCTGGGGTGCGCAGATAGTAGGATGGATGATAGGTCACGCGCAGCGGAATCTGGTGTTCGCCGTAACAATACCACTGCCCCCGCAGCCGCCCCACGGGATCATTGTTGGCTAATAACGCCTGCGCTGCCACGCGCCCTAAGCACAACAACACCTTGGGCGCCACTAGCTCAATCTGCCGTTCGATATACCCCCGACAACAGGCGATCTCCTCTGGCTTAGGATCGCGGTTGCCTGGCGGGCGACATTTGATGATATTGCCGATATACACCTGCTCGCGTTGATGCCCGATGGCAGCCAGCATCTGGTTGAGCAACTGTCCAGCGCGTCCGACAAATGGCTCGCCTTGGCGATCTTCATCCTGCCCTGGTGCCTCACCGATGAGCATCAGCTCCGCCTGACGATTGCCAGTTCCAAACACGGTTTGACTGCATCCGGCACGCAGCGCACAGGCCTGGCAGTCAGCAACCTTGGCTTGTAGCGTTGGCCAATCCCAGGCTGTAGACAATGGCGGCTCGAGTTCAGGCACTGGCGCGGGAGAATCGGGCGCGACAGGTGCTGGCGGCGGCTCAGGCGATGCGGGCGGCTTCAGTGGTGCGGGATTAACTGGCGGCAGCACAGCGGCAACAGGCGCATAGCGTGACCGCCAGCGCACCACACCGATTGCTTGCAAATACTGTTGACTGCGTGTTTGATCCATCAACAACACCTTAGCGCGCCCCCGCGATTTGCAAGGCAGCGCGGATAATTGCCTCGGGGCTGTGCCCGTCATGGTCAACTGACCGTGCCATGCGCTGTGCCTCAGCAGGTTTGTAGCCCAATGCAATCAAAGCACTGATCGCCTCGCTCAGCGCGTCGGGCGGTGCCGCAGTGCCGCGACCATCGATTGCCACCGCGCCGGTGCTCGATGCAATCTGCGCCAGCCGATCACGCATCTCCACCACCAGCCGCTGCGCGGTCTTATGGCCAATGCCAGGCAACCGCTTGAGCGCGGTCAAGTCTTCTTGCTCAACACAGCGCGCAAAACCCTGAGCATCCATTCCTGAGAGAATTGCCAGCGCCATGCGCGCTCCCACACCACTGACTTTCAGCAGATTGCGAAACAGTGCCCGCTCCCGTTCGTGAAGAAAACCATAGAGCACATGGGCATCGTCACGAATCAACAGATGGGTGATTAAAGTCACAGTCTCGCCGACAGGCGGCAGATCGTAAAACACCGATAAGGGTGCCTCGATTTCATAGCCGATGCCCTGAACCTCAAGCAGCAACAGCGGCGGCTGTTTGAGGACAATTTCACCACGGATGCGTCCGATCATGGTTTAAAATTAACAATCATTTTTGGTATTTAACACTAGCCCAAATGAACACAGTTGCGGCCTGATTCTTTGGCCTGATACAGCGCGGCATCGGCAACATCAATCATTGCCGAGAGCGATTCGCAAAGCTTAAAAGTTGCCCCAATACTAATTGTCACCTTGAGCACGCCATCAAGATGCGGCACCTGCAATGCCGCCACCGCCTCGCGGAGGGCATTGAGTCGCGCCATAAGCTTGGCCTCAGTGAGGGTATCTCCTGGCAGCAGCAAACAGAATTCTTCACTATCATAACGCACTAAAATATCTTGCTCTTGCATCTGCTGGTGCAACGCTTGGGCGACTTTTTTGAGCACCTGATCACCAGCTAAATGGCCGTGCGTATCATTGACCTTTTTAAAAAAATCAATATCAATTAAGGCAAGTGCCAGCTTAATCTCACCTCGGTCGGCTTTTTGGTAGTGCGCCATACCGGCTTCAAATAGATAGCGGCGATTGTGCAATTGGGTTAAAAAATCACGAATCGCTGAATCACGGAAAAAGTCAATAAATTCAAGTGTTTCAATATTTTGAGTAATTCGACAAAAAAATTCTTCAGTCAGAAATGGTTTGGCAATAAAATCGTTCGCCCCAGCTTTTAGCAGTTTAACTGAGGTCACCGGGCTTGCTTGATCAGAAATTCCAATAATGGCGAGCTGGTTGCGGTCATGTTGACGACGAATGGCAGTAATCAGCTCCTGGCCATTCATTTTTGGCATGTGAAAATCAGTTAGCACCAAACGAATATCGCGATGGGCATTTAATTGTTGCAACGCTTCTTCGCCATTGGCGGCATCGACAGTCAGATAACAGTGGGTATGCAATAATTCTTGCAAATAAAGGCGAAAGCTCCGTGAGTCATCAACAATTAAAATTTTAATCTGATGGTTGCGATGGATTCGCCGCACCAGATTGGCAATGTAGCCAATCTCGCTGGGGTTGTTTTTAATGACATAATCAATAATGTGCGATTGGGTTAATAATTGCTCACGCAACTGTTCACTAAGATATCCAGTCAACACAATCACTGGAATATCGGTGTGTTTGAATTCAGCGATGATCTCACCATTGGGCGCGTCAGGTAAATTCAAATCCAAGATAGCAACTAAAAAATGCGCCGGATGCTCGGTAAGTAACTGTTGTGCCTGCGCCATTGAGTTAGCACAGATCACATTGACCCCAGTGACCTCTTGGATGCGCTGTTGCAGATATTGACTGAGTGAACGGCTATCATCGACCAATAACACATTTTCTGAAATTGATTTCATCATTCTGATTTTTCGTGTTCCTTGAGTCAGATCATCTAATGGGCAGGATCGCGCACTAACGCAACACCGGCAGATAACGCAGTGGATCCACTGCCACGCCTTCGCGGCGAATCTCAAAATGCAGCAGATAATCCCCCTTGGCATCTTCCCCGACCTCAGCAAGCACCTGGCCGCTGCTGACCTCGGTGCCTTCGGTGGCAATCAGTCGCCGATTAAAGCCATAGGCACTGAGAAAATCATTGCTGTGTTTGACAATAATCAGGTTGCCATAGCCTTTAAGTCCGCTGCCGCTATACACCACGCTCCCTGCTGCTGCTGCCCGCACCATGGTTCCAGCGCTGGTCTCAATCCGCAGCCCTTGGCGGGTGCGATCACCCTCACGAAAAGTTTGTCTGACAGTGCCCTCAACTGGCCAACGCCATTGAATGTTGGCAACAGTGCGCGTGACATCGCCAGGGATGCGCCCCGCAGCGGTGGCAGGTGGATCGGGTGGTGCTGGGGTTGCGGGTCGAGACGGTGGCGTACTGGGTGTGCTCGGTTGCGGGCGCGTCGCCGGGGAGGCACTCGGCTGGGCGCTGGCGGCGGTTTGCGGTCGTCTGCGCGGCGTTGGTGCAGGGGCATCGGGATCAATCCGCAATAAGGATCCCGCATAGATGGCATCGGGAGAGCGCAGTGCGTTTAATTCAGCCAGTTGTTGCCAATTGGTTCGATAGCGACGGGCAATGCCATAGAGCGTGTCGCCCGGGCGCACCCGATGAAAGCCGGGGGGGGCTGGTTCTAAAGCATCACGCGAATCCACCGGCGCAAAGCCACCGGCACAACCGCCCAGCCATAACAGCACCACAGTATAAATAATCAGGTGACCAACACGCATGAGCACAATCCTAAAGATACAATATCACCACCAGCACGACAATTAGCACCACCGTCAGCCAGCCTAATCCATCGACCCAATGCCGCAACCGCTCTTCCATTGCTGGTCCGCCCCAGGCCATCAAAATGGCGACAAGAAAAAACCGCGACCCGCGTCCGATGATTGAAGCCAGCACAAACGGCAGCAGCGACATCGAAAGAAATCCAGCACTGACAGTGAAAATTTTATAGGGAATCGGCGAAAAACCCGCCAACAACACCGCCCACAATCCCCATTGCTCAAACCACAGCCGCGCCTGCTCAAACGCCTCGGCATAGTGGCCGCCGTCGCTGACCCAAGGGGCAATGATGTCAAAAGCAAATGCGCCAATCAAATAGCCAAACACCCCGCCTGCCACCGAGGTCAGCGTGGTCAGCAGTGCCAAAAACAGTGCCCGAGGTGGGCGCGCCAGGCACATCGGTGCCAGCATCACATCTGGCGGGATTGGAAAAAAGGAGGAGTCGGCAAAACTCAGCACCCCTAGATACCAGGGTGCGTGACGATGCCGCGACCACTGCATCACCCGTTGATAGAATGGTAAAAATAACCGCATCAGCCAATTCCTCCGACAAGTGGCACAAAGGTGGCCGGCCCGAGCACCTCCTGCTTAAATCCGTTGCTAGTGCGCGTCACCCGCACCAAAATTTGATGATCGATGTTGTCAATTGGTAACACCAAATGCCCACCACAAACCAGTTGATCGGCAAGCTGACGCGGCACGCCACTGGCCGCCGCCGCCACTAAGATACCATCATAGGGTGCGAATTCTGACCAGCCATAGTGCCCATCGCCATAGCGTAGCCGAACATTGCGCAATTTTAAGGAGCGCAAGCGCAGAGCGGCCTCGCGTGCCAGCACCTCAAGTCGCTCGATGCTATAGACGCGACGCACCAGTGCCGCAAGCACAGCGGTTTGAAATCCAGACCCGGTGCCGACCTCAAGAATTGTCGAGCACTCATGCCCCTCAAGCACTGCCTCAGTCATCCGCGCCACCGTCAACGGATGCGAGATGGTTTGGCCATGGCCAATCGGCAACGCTGAATCATCATAGGCGCGACTGGCCAGTGCCTCATCAATAAACAGATGGCGTGGCACCCGGCGCATCACATCCAGCACCTGCTGGTTTTTAATTCCAGCGGCGGCTAATTGTTGCACCAAGCGCTCGCGGGTGCGCTGCGAGGTCATGCCGCTGCCTTCGTCGTTCGTCGCCGTGAGCCACATTTTTTTTAGTACAAATCTTGTAGCCACTGCCCAAGAGGAGCCAGGGCGCGATGGCGGGTGCTATCGACCTGCAATGGCGTCACCGACACCAAGCCCTCGCGCACGGCGTGAAAATCTGTGCCATCGCCAGCGTCTTGTTCGGCACCGGCTGCCCCGATCCAGTAAATCGGTCGCCCGCGTGGATCAGTCGTTGCAATCACTGGCTCTGATTTGTGGCGATTGCCCAGCCGGGTGGCACGCAGACCGCGCACTGCGCTGAGTGGCAGATCGGGAACATTGACATTGAGAATCAACGCGCCATCTAGCTTGGCCTGCTCAAGCCCAGCAACCAAACAGCCGGCAATGTGCGCAGCCGTTGCCAGATGCTGCGGCTCATGCGCCACCTGTGAGATCGCCAACGCTGGCACGCCGAGAAAACGCCCTTCGGTGGCAGCGGCAACAGTGCCCGAATAAAGTACATCGTCACCTAGATTCGCCCCGTGATTGATACCAGAGACCACGACATCGGGGGGCTGGGACAACAGGCCAGTGATTGCTAAATGCACACAATCGGTTGGAGTTCCCGCAACCCGATATAGACGATCCTCAAGCTGCTCGGCACGAATCGGCACATTCAGCGTTAACGAATGGCTGGAACCGCTGCGGTCACGATCTGGTGCCACAATAGTGACCTCACCGTGGCGGGCTAATTCAGCCGCCAGCACCCGCAACCCTGGGGCAAGATAGCCATCATCGTTGGTGAGTAAAATATTCATGCGTCAACCTGCCACTTATCAAACCAATAATTTATCATAGCTGGATGAAAAAAACGCTTGCCGATGCAGATGTGGCACTTTTTCACAGCGAAATGGCCGATGTTGAGCCACTGCAATCCAATGTTGTTGAGCCATATCGCCGTAAACTGCCACCACAGCCGCGCCCCCAACCACAGCTCGATAGCGACAAGAGCACCTGGGAACAAGATGTGACAGGTCGAGAAATCCCTGAATATCTGCTCTATCGCCGCCCTGGGCTACAACAACGAGTGTTGTATGATCTGCAACGCGGTCGCATCCCCACCCTGCTTGAGCTAGACCTGCATGGGCTAACCAGTGCCTATGCTTATGAAACGCTATGTGAATTTTTAAACCATTGCCGTGAGCACAGAATCCGTTGTGTCCGCATCATTCACGGCAAAGGCGGACGCTCACCTGGTCAGCAGCCAGTGTTAAAAGGCAAACTCAACCATTGGTTACGCCAACAAGATGATGTGTTGGCGTTTTGCAGCACCCCGCGTCACGATGGCGGCACTGGCGCACTCTATGTGCTGCTGCGCAATCCACAGAAAAATCAGCGCAGTTAATTTCCAGTCCAACAACGATCCGTTGAGCGCGCCTTGATGCCCGACCTACGCCATCATATTTAGACGGTTTAGTTCATTGGTTAGTAAGTATATAATTTAATGAGTATAATGCTTCAAAACTAATGGCGATTGCTTGATAACAAAAAATTTCAAACACTCAGTCATCAACCCGTCTTCAAAACCCATTGACATGGACAACAGCTTGGACAAAACGCCCGTTCACCTCATCGCCTCCTCGGAGACCTGGATCGAAGGCGAAGCTCTGCGCCAATTGGAACACACCGCCGCGCTGCCTGGCATGTGCGCCGCCGTCGGTCTGCCTGATCTTCATCCCGGCAAGGGCTATCCCATCGGCGCGGCGTTTCTCGCTGATCGCCTCTACCCGGCGCTGGTCGGCAATGACATCGGCTGCGGCATGGGGCTGTGGCAGACCGATCTGGCGGTGCGCAAGTTCAAGCCCGAACGCGCTGCTGAACGCTTGACCGCGCTCGAAGGCCCTTGGGACGGCGACCTCGACACTTGGCGCACTGAACAGGGGCTTGCGCCCACCGCCTTTGATCAGGCGCTTGGCACCATCGGCGGCGGCAATCATTTTGCTGAAGTGCAGAGCTTGACCGAGGTGTTTGATCCCAGCGCTGTTGCTGAACTCAATCTCGACCCCGAACGGCTGTTGCTGCTGGTTCACAGCGGCTCACGCGGGCTGGGGGAGTCGGTTTTGCGCACGGTCATCGACCAGCACGGTCACACGGGGTTGGAACCAGCGTCCGCTGCCGCCCGCGATTATCTCCAGGCGCATGATCACGCCATCCGTTGGGCCGAGGCCAATCGGCGGCTGATCGCGCTCCGCCTGCTCGATGCTTTGGGCGCGGAGGGTGAGCGGCGGCTGGATGTCTGGCACAATTTGGTGCAAGCCATTGACTGGACGGGCGAGACGCTGTGGCTGCATCGCAAGGGTGCTGCTCCGGCGGATCGTGGGCCGGTGGTCATCCCCGGCTCACGCGGCAGCCTGTCTTATTTGGTCAAGCCGTTGTTGACAAAAGACAACGGGATTGACAGCAGCTTGCGCTCGCTTGCCCACGGCGCTGGGCGTAAATGGAAACGCGGCGAGGCTCGCCCGCGTCTGAGTGCTCGCCAACGCCCCGAGGATTTACAGAAGACCGCGCTCGGCGGTTGGGTTGTGTGTGAAGACAAGGAACTGCTGTATGACGAAGCGCCGGAAGCCTACAAAGCCGTGGATCGCGTCGTTGCCGATTTGGTCGATGCGGGCCTGTGCCAGGTCATTGCCACCCTGCGCCCGGCGCTGACTTACAAAATCCGTCGCCCAGATCGCCAAGGAACGCACTCACACCGCCAAGATCGCAAGCCCAAGCGGGGGCGGCGATGAGCACGCCAACCCTGTGGCTGCAACTTTCCGCTGGTCGCTGCCCAGCGGAATGCGAATGGGTGGTGGGTCGGCTGGCATCCTGTGTGATCGCCGCGCTGCCAGCGCGGGGTCTCGATGTGGAAGAGATCGACCGCGTGCCCGGTCAGCACCCTGGCGATGCTCGCTCTGTGTTACTGCGAGTCAGCGGTGCCGAGGTGGATAGCCAGGTCGCCGACTGGCTTGGCACCATTCAGTGGATTGGCGCCAGCCCCTATCGACCGCATCACAAGCGCAAGAACTGGTTTGTCAGTGTCGCTGCCTTCGCGGAACCGAGGGTCGAGACTTGGAACGAGCGCGAATTGCGCATTGAAACCCTCCGCGCTTCTGGCTCTGGCGGTCAGCATGTCAACCGCACCGAGAGCGCGGTGCGCATCACCCACCTGCCGACAGGGATTAGCGTGCTGGGTCAAGAAGAACGCTCGCAGCACCTGAACCGACGGTTGGCGTTGGCGCGGCTTGCCACGCTGCTCAATGAACGCGCCGAGGCAACAAAACGCACGACCGAGGATCGGCGCTGGCGGCAGCATACTCAGCTTGAGCGGGGCAACGCGGTGCGGGTTTTTCAGGGGGCGGATTTTCGGCAGGTGCAACCACAGGATTGAGAATCGATTCAGCGCAAAAAAATGAACGATAAATTATCTGGTGCGCCTGCATCCAGCACCGCTTGGCGGTAACGCTCGGCGATCTCGGTGAGTGGTGCCTTGGGGTCGAACAGCGCTTGCATCTCGGTCTGGCTTAGGCTGTCGTGTAAGCCATCAGTACACAGTAGCCAAGTCGCTGCCTCGGGTAATTGTCCAGTCTGCCAATGAATCGCAAACTCGTCTTCGCTGTCATCGGCGCTGATCATGTGTTCAAGGTCGTGATAAAGCTGACCGACATTCGCGCCGCGCTGTAATTCGCCGCGCTGAATCATCGATTGGTAATAGGTGTGATCCAGCGAGACCTGTTGCCATTCGCCAGCGGGGGAAATGCAGTAAATCCGCGAATCGCCGACATTGAGCGCGCTGTAATGCCCATCGCGCCATTGCAGCATGGCGAGCGTGGTGGCACTGGTGCGCAATGTTGGTCGGCTTGATAATCGGCGACACAAGCGCGGGTGAATCCAGCGTCGCACTGCGCGTGGGCCAAGCCAGCCGTCCTGAAAGTGATCCGATGCGTCATCCTGAGCATCGCATAGAATCTCCAGCAAAGCGCGGCTTGCCCTCTGGGGTTTGTTACTCGCGGCAACACCATCGGCGACTGCGCACAATCCTTGCTTGGGGTTGAGAGAATGAGCGCGGGGCGGCACATCATCCGCCTGCCACACTTGATCGGCAACCAGCAACGCATCCTGTTGGTTTCGCGTTACTAAGCCACGATGCTGAACCAATACACATTCTTGCGCCATTATTCATCCTCTGCCACAGTCAAGACGAGAACCCAGCGTCCGCTCCGCCAAATTTTTTGGCCATAAGTGACGGTAAAAAATGGTATTTCATCCAACAGTGGCCAGCGATCACGCAAGCTGTCGGTGAGGCGCGAATATTCAGCGATGGTGTTATCGAACCAAGGAAGATAGAACAAGGCGATGACACCTTTCGCGTGTTGCGGTTGCAACTGAGTGAGCAAACGCTCCAATGCCTGTTGCTCACGGTCGGGATGGTTCCAAACAGTCGCGGCACTGCGGACTCGTTTGCCAGCACGCAGCACAGATTGTAAATCGCCCATGTCATGGCAAATCAGGGTGCTATTTAAAAACAGCATTCCCATGGTGAGGCGGGTTATGGTGGTGTGCTGCAAAACCCGCCGTTGCGGCTGGATGTGAATGACAGAACCGAAATTCGTGCTCAATTCATGGTTTAAGGCTGCCATGATCGCCGAGGGGGCATCACCGATGAGCATTGCAACGCGATAGGTTTTGCCAGCCGTGTGTTGATCAGCCAGCATCTCTGCCCACAATTGGCTTAATTCCAGAGCGTGCGGATCTGTCACATCAATGGCCACAACCACAAAATCAGGCACTTGAAGCAGCGTCCCATTTGACCAAGCCTCCAACACTGACAGTTTTGCGCCAGATTGGACAAACAGACCATCGACAGCAAAGCGTTCGGTCTGATGCTGGCGCAACGCTGTCAGTAGCGGCTTGGTTTGCTGCCCTAGACCGATGCAGCATGAAAAGATGCGTGGGCTATAGTGGGTTGAGTTTCCGTTGGTGGATTGAAACCCTGGGTGAGTAGACAGTATCGGGTCGAGGTCGATGTCAAGGTCTTGTTGGCTGGTCATCTTTTAATTACAGATTGCCCATCTATTCATTACAGCAGCAACAATATCATTAGTCCTGTTAATTAACGCATCCTTATCAAATTGTTCCGAAGTTGGGCCATATTTGTGCGCTAGTTGCCGAGTTGCCGCATAAATAGAACTGCCATAGAACCCTGGAGTCATTTTTGTATATGCTGGCTGATTTTGGCATTTAGAGTTTTCGGATCCCGATAGTAGCGTAAGATTGCCAATAGTATGCAAATGACTTTCAAAATCAGCGTCGTCTAAAAAACCTTGTTCACAAACAGACCAATTTGGAGTTTGAGAAAGTATATGTTCCCGTGTCATTTGGTTAACTGTCATATCGAAGATTTTTTCGAGTGAATATTCGCAATTCGCTACTTGTTCGTCGTGCCAAAGCAAAATATGCAAAAGAGCACCATTATGGTACATATCTTGAGAAAGACTGTTTTGAAAAATTGAATCGGGCATAAATCGCTTAGTGAATTCGTTGATTCTCTGGGCAATATCATTGGAACAGGATTTCTGCGATCCGTGGGAAATGCTTCCAATATCTTTAGCCGGGTCAGTTCCCCTTGTTTTGTAGATCCTAACATCACACACCTCAATGCAATGCAGAAGATCTATCCCATTATTTTGCGCTGTAGCATGAAACAGCAGATCCCTTTGGAACAGTCGAATTACTAAAGGGTAAAGTCGCGCCGAAAGCCCTAGAACAATAAAAACCTTATAAAGGCGCGAATTCTTTTCCGCCCCGGTAATCAAGCCCTCAAATGCCTGCGCAAATTGACTAAGGTCATCAACATAATCATTAATAAATGATTCCAATTTTATAGGTTGCTGACAGAGGCTTTTTAAAGTACCTTTAAGGAAACCTTCGAATACCACCGTTCGCACCGTACCATCATAGTCTGTTACATTAAGTGCATCATCATTATGATAAGCAAGATAGTGGTAACGCAAAATATCGTCTTCGGTGAATGTATCCCGCGCAATATTGTCAATGCGGTATCCCGTTTTGCTAACAAACTCTTTTAGAGAGTCAAAAGCTGAAAAGCATTGACCGAAAGCGTCGCTAATTTTACTATCAAGCTTCCCGTTCAAGTATCGATTAGAAAAATATACCAGCAATGCTTTTGCTTTATCTATGTATGTCAAAGGCACACCCCGGTCATTGACTGTCTGAAACATCCGTATAGCACGCCCAGTATCAGTGGCGACAAATTCGATTATCTCTAAGGATTTTATTGTATCAATCCATTCTTTCACCAAGCGCTCTCCGTCTTGGTCTTGGCGTTTAAGGTTTCTGGCTCGCTCTGTAGCAAAATTAAACGCTTTCAGCAATTTACGCTGCCCCAATGTTGCGGGTATTGCTTGCTTACCAGAAAACATATCATCCACAAAGCCCTGATTTTTACCAAAATCAAGTCTAAGATTAGGCTTAGCCCCAAGAAGATTATCTTCGTTAACTATTCGATATCTACCATTAGGGTCAAGCTCATTTAACAGTGCCCGTATGACTAAAGTAAGCGTTGAAAGCCTTTGCTGACCATCAACGATTTCAAAAGATTGGTTGCGAATACAAGCAAGAACGAGCGTCCCTAGATAGTGCGTAGATTTTTCGACTAAAGCGTCATGAATGTCGGACATCAAGTCGTCAACTTGAGTTATAGTCCAAGCATAATCACGCTGATATGTTGGAATAGAAAACATCTTGTCCATAAGAAATTTATTAACAGTAATGATGTTTGACATTTTACTATCCTCGCAGTAAAAAAGTTTTTTGTTCGATGCTATCTTAGCTTGGAACTAAAACGAGATTCCGCCAGTTTTTGCTGTTTTGGCGATAAGATGGGCTAGTTCACCACTTACTGTTAATGAACCAAGCAGCCGTATAGCTTGTGATGGTGAAAGCATTTTTTGTGTACCTTGATTACATATTTTCGACAAGCCACCGCACAGGGTTCAGTCTACCACCACCTCCCGCGCTCTGCTTTATACTCGATCATCAGCCATCGCAGATATGCAGTCAATCCGTTGTCATTGGGAGCCAAATCAATGTCCACCGTTGCCGCGATTGAATATTACACACTCGACGATTACCGCCATTGGGAAGGGGACTGGGAGCTGATTCGAGGCGTTCCGCTTGCAATGTCGCCCTCGCCCAATGTTGACCATCAGCGGATTGGTGGGCGTTTGTTCGTGCAACTGGCGACGGCACTTGATTCTTGCCCCAACTGTGAAGTGATTTATGAAATTGATGTCGAGTTTTCAACTGATACGGTCACTCGCCCTGATGTGATCGTGATTTGCTCGCCGCCTGATGGTGATCGCATCACTCGCGCTCCGGTGCTGATTGCTGAAGTGATCTCGCCCAGAACTGCACGCCGCGATGAGCAGACCAAGTTCCAGCTCTACCAAGAGGAAGGGGTAGAGCACTATGTTTTGCTCTACCCCAAGCAGCGCAAAGCCAAGGTGTATCGGCTTATCGGGATATCGAATCCGAGTCTTCGCCTCATCACATTTGCTGCTTCATTGAGAACCTGTAATGAAATAGTCGGTTGGCGGCTTAGAATGGAAAGTGCTATGCGGCGTTTTGGCTGTTCCTCGCTAAGGCTGTATAGGGCGATATTGGTATCGATAAATTCAACGCTCATTCGCTTCTTCCCGATTGAACTTAAAGTCTTTGGG
Source organism: Thiorhodovibrio sp. (assembly GCA_007128075.1). GTDB lineage: Bacteria > Pseudomonadota > Gammaproteobacteria > Chromatiales > Chromatiaceae > Thiorhodovibrio_B. The sequence continues at coordinate 2,398 of SKYD01000077.1, read as the reverse complement.
AATTCGCGGGTATTGGGAGAAGAATTCCTCCAATTCCACCATCCGCTGCGATGGATTTTCCGAGTCAGGCTTGACAGAGGAGCGGGAGCGAAGGTGGTCAATAAAGTCCAAGACTTCCGCGCCCTGGTGCTCGGGCAAGGTTTTGGCCTCCTCGTAGATCAGATCGGCAATTGTCGTCATGCGGATTCTCCAAAAAACCCTGCCCGTTCGGGCGAGGGCACTGACACAAGGTTTTAAGTCTACACCATTCCCCCCCACCGACACTCCGCGATTGACAACTTCCATCCCTGCCCAAGCCGAACGCTTCGCCCAAGCCGTGCGCGGTCACTGGAGCATCGAAAATCAACTGCACTGGCGCTTGGATGCGACCTTTCTGCGCATGTCCAAGAAACGCCGCAAGACCACTTTAGGATGATGACTACCGCGCTAAAGTACTATTTGGATGAGGATTTATACGCGCTAGCCCTGGGATCGATGCCAGGAATCTGGCAGTATTTTTGTTAAAGTGTCACAATAGCCTTTTGTTGCACTCACTTGATTAGCTATCATGCGCACAGGTCCGCTCCATTTTCTTTTAGGATGGCTGTTGGCAACCTTGTTTTGGTTGTTGCTCACCGCCTCATTTTCAGCACTGGGTGCGGGGTTGTCCGCGCTCTTGGGGCTGGCAGTCACGGTGTTAGCTCGTGCACATCTGGGGCTGTTGACGGGGTTGCGGTTGCGGCCCCAGGCGTTGCTAAGTTGGCTACAGTTCACGGGTCGTTTGTTGCTGATGCTAGTGCGCTCGGCACTGACCACGCCGCTGTGGATTTTTAGACCACGGATCGCCCGCGCTGGTCTGTCGATGGAGCTAAATACCGCGCTACAATCGCGCCTTGGGCGGCTGCTACTCGCCTACGCGCTGAGTTTAACCCCCAATTTGTTGGTGGTTGCCTTATCCGGTGGGCGGCTGACGGTGCATGTTCTGCCCTCGGGGCGGCCACCGCTGGCAAGTCCAGAAACAGCACAGGCGCAATTGCTGGCCTGGGAGCGATTATTGCAGGGAGCCGTTCGATAATGCCAACACCACTTGCTGGTCTGACGCTGGCGTTGATTGCTGGCGCACTGTTACTCAGTTTGGCTGATCTGTGGCGAGCGCGCCAGCCTCACGAGCGTTTAACCAGTGCAGCCTTGGTGTGGCTGGTGGTGATCATCGGCTGCGTGGTGTTTGCCACCATGTCGGGGCTGGCACTGGTGCTTGATCTGGCCTTGGCACTGGCCGCGCTGGGTTTTGTCGCGTTGATTGTTCTGGTTTTATTGTCCCATGGGTCCTCATCATGCGATTGATCTTCGATAGTCTGTTGCTGATCGCCGCCGCTGGTCTTTTTCTCAGTAGCCTCGCGCTGTGGTTGTTGCCCGATGTGCCATCACGCTTGCAGGTGGTCACCAAAACTGCATTTCCAGCAATCATCGTGTTGCTGGTGGCGGGAATTTTAATTGAGCCGGCGTGGTGGAATCGATTGGTGATCTTGGGGCTGATGCTGCTGATTATGCTGCCGGTGATTTTGGCGTTGATCACCCAAAGTGCGCTGGTCGCTGAATCATCAACCCAACACGAGCCGCCCACATGTTAGCAGCAGGCATCATTGGACTGATTGCAGTGCTATCACTCGGTCTTGTCATCACCGCGCTGTTGTCGATGCTCGAACGCTCGCCGCTGCGTGCTGCACTGATGTATCTGGCTTTTACCCTGTTGCTGAGTTTGGTGTTGGCCTTTGCTGGCGCCACCTATGCCGCGCTGATACAGGCGATCATTGGTTTAACGCTCAGTGTTTTACTGGTGCGGCTAAGTTACGCAGAAACCGCACCGGCGCGCATTGGTGCCGCGCCGCTGTCTTGGCTGTTGCGGGCGGCCGTTGATGTGTTATTCCCACTGCTGTTGATCGGTGCCGCACTGATTTGGACACAGGGTGAAGGGATCGCTGGACAAGCACTGGTCGGCGGGGTGTTGTTTGCAATGGCAATTACCCTAAAACGGTTGGTGAGTCCGCGCCAAACCCGGCGTTACAATCATTTGATGCCGCTGCTGGCAGGGCTTGCTGGAGCGGCGGTGTTGGTGCTGTTGGTCTTTGACCTGCCACTGCACTGGGGACACTGGCCGCTAAGAATCGCCCTGGGCTTGACCTCGGGGGCGGGGCTGGTGGTGCTGGTGACCTATTTTGCCCGTTTAGATCGCGGGGTTAGCCCCTCGCTAAAACCTACTCTTTTCTAAGCATATCTGATGTTTTCTAAAGAGTCAGCGAGGGTGCAGACCGAGCAATCCACGCAGGTGGTGAGCTATGTTGGGAAGGTCATGAAATGCCACTGTGAACGCCAGCGGTGGCCGCTTTCGACAAGGCGTAAGGAAGGAGCGAGTGGGTTT
>SKYD01000206.1 GCA_007128075.1 Thiorhodovibrio sp. | reverse complement strand
GCAATGTCGTTGCCGTTTGGTGGCACTGCGGCAGATGACAGCCAGACCATTGTTTTTGGTATGGGCTGTTTCTGGGGAGCAGAAAAGCGCATGGCGGCGATTCCTGGGGTGCTGGATGTGGAATCGGGCTATGCGGGCGGGGATACGCGCGATGCCAGTTACGAGCAGGTTTTGGCTCTGGAACAGGCGCTGCGGCGCGGGCAGGTGCAAACCCGCAACCATGCCGAGGTGGTGCGGGTGCGTTTTGATCCCAAGCAGGTGAATTTAGAGACGATTCTGGCGCATTTTTGGGAGCAGCACGATCCCACCCAAGGTGATCGGCAAGGCAATGACATCGGCAGTAACTATCGCAGCGCGATCTACACCACAACCGAATCTCAACACGCCCTGGCGGTTGCCAGCCGTGATGCCTATCAACAGGCGTTGACCCAAGCCGGTTATGGTGCGATCACCACTGAAATTGCCCCGCTGCGCAATTATCAACGCGCCGAGGACTATCATCAGGATTATCTACAAAAAAATCCACGCGGCTATTGCGGTCTCGGTGGCACCGGGGTTGCGTTTCCTGCCAACTCACAGACCTCGGAAACGCCTCGGCTGAGTGCCGATGGACTGAATGTTGAGCGTCAGTTAATCGTTTTTGCGGCGACTGAGTGCCCCTATTGTCAGGCATTTGAGGCCGAGATTGCCGCTGATTGGTCAGCGGATATCCCGCTGGTGACCACTTGGCAATCCCAGCCGCCCACCGGCTGGACGCTGGAGCAGCCGCTGTTTGCCACCCCGACCATTGTATTGTTCAAAAACGGCAGCGAGACCTCGCGTTATACTGGCTATCAGGGCGATCAAGCGCGTTTTTGGCAGTGGCTTGGCTGGCAGATTTTAACCCCCGAACAACAGCAGATTGCCTTTGAGCAAGGCACGGAGCGTCCATTCACCGGATCACATCTCGATGAAAAACGCCCGGGTGCCTTCGTCGATCCGATCACCGGCGCGGCACTGTTTCGCAGTGACACCAAGTTTGACAGCGGCAGTGGCTGGCCGAGTTTTTTCCAGCCGGTTGAGGGCGCGATTACCTTGCATGAAGATCGCTCGCACGGGATGCGGCGGGTTGAGGTGCGCAGCGCCAGCTCAGGCATTCATCTGGGGCATGTGTTTGATGATGGGCCGCCACCCTCAGGTCAGCGTTACTGTATCAATGGAAATGTGCTTAAATTCATTCCTGATTCTTAAAGTCATTCATGAGGCGATCAACGATGGTCACAAATCAAGACAAGGACTTGCTAGCGCGGCGGCGGTTTAACACCCAACTGTTGGCTGGGCTTGGCGTGGCGGTACTGCCGTTGCCGCTGTGGGCAGCAGATGCCGATTCATTGCAAGAAGGCCGCGACTGGCGGCGGCTTTCCCCCCCACCGGCACGCGCCCCCTCAGAGCAGATTGAGGTTTTGAAATTCTTTTCGTATGGCTGTGGCCACTGTGCTCGGCTCAATCCGCTGATCGAGCCTTGGGCAAAAGAGCAGCCTGCGGATGTCAGCTTTCAGCGCGTACCAGTGACCTTTGGGCGAGCGGCTTGGGCGAGTCTGGCGCGGCTGCATTTTGCCCTAGAATTTGCTGGCGAGCTGGAGCGGCTAGATCAAGCGGTGTTTGATGCTGTGACCCAGCAGCGCGAAAATCTCTACACTGAGCGCGATGTATTGCGCTGGGTCAAAAAACAAGGCGTTGATGACAAAGCCTTTGCCGACACCATGAACAGCTTTGCGGTGGAAACCGCGCTGGCGCGGGCGGCGACCTTAGAACAGCGCATGGGGATTGATGCCGTGCCGCGCATTGTCATCGACAATCAATATGTCGTTGTTGGTCAGGGGGCAACCGATTATGGGCAGTTGTTGGTGATTGCCGACCAACTGATCGAGCGCGTGCGCCAGGCTCGCGGCTAACCGAACATTTGAGAATGACAATTGTATGAGTGACACCAAACATTGCCGCCTGTTGATTCTTGGCTCCGGGCCGGCAGGCTATGCCGCTGCGGTCTATGCAGCGCGTGCTAATCTCAACCCGGTGCTGGTCACCGGCATGGAACAGGGCGGTCAGTTGATGACCACCACCGAGGTCGATAACTGGCCAGGCGATCCCGATGGAGTGCAAGGGCCGGAGCTGATGGAGCGGATGCGCCGCCATGCCGAGCGTTTTGACACCGAGATCATTGTCGACCACATCCACCAGGTTGATCTCTCGCAGCGGCCGTTTGTTCTCAGCGGTGATAGCGGGCGTTATACCTGCGATGCGCTGATTATCGCCACCGGAGCCAGTGCGCGTTATCTGGGGTTGGAGTCAGAACAGGCGTTTCGTGGGCGAGGGGTCTCGGCCTGCGCCACCTGTGACGGCTTTTTTTATAAAAATCAGAAGGTCGCGGTGATCGGCGGCGGCAACACCGCCGTTGAGGAAGCGTTGTATCTGTCCAATATCGCCGCCGAGGTCACGCTGGTGCATCGGCGCGATGCGCTGCGGGCGGAGAAAATTTTACAGCAGCAGTTGTTTGATAAGGCCGCTAATGGCAATGTCAACATCGAATGGAATCAGGTTCTTGATGAGGTGCTCGGCGATGCCAGCGGCGTGACCGGCATCCGCATCCGCCATGTCCAGACCAAGGACACCAAAGACCTGACGCTGCACGGGGTGTTTATCGCCATTGGTCATCACCCCAACACCGCGCTGTTTGAGGGGCAACTGGAGATGCACGGCGGTTACATCAAGGTGCGCAGTGGCACCGAGGGACAGGCGACCGCGACCTCAGTGCCTGGGGTGTTTGCAGCAGGCGATGTGATGGATCATGTCTATCGCCAAGCGATCACCTCGGCAGGCAGCGGCTGCATGGCGGCTCTGGATGCTGAAAAATATCTCGATGCGCTGTGACTGGCAGTGCCCCGCCCTTGATGCCGTCGAGTCGTCGCGAATTGCCTTATCTGCTCTCGCCCAATGATCCCAAGGGCGCTTTTCCGCCCGTTGATGCAGCATTGCGCGAGCCCAATGGGCTGCTGGCAGTGGGCGGCGATCTGAGCATCACCCGGCTGATCAATGCGTATCGTCAGGGGATTTTTCCTTGGTACAGCCCAGGCGATCCCATTCTGTGGTGGTCGCCTGATCCGCGCACGGTGCTCTATGCACATGAGCTGCATATCTCGCGGCGGATGCAAAAATGGCTGCGTCAGCAAACCCTGGTGGTGACCATGGATCGTGACTTTCCGGCGGTGATCAATGCCTGCGCCCAGCCGCGCCGCGATGGTGGCGGCACCTGGCTGGTTGCCGAGATGATTGATGCTTATCGGGCGCTGCATGTGCGCGGCATTGCCCATTCAGTCGAGGTCTGGGAGCAGCAACAGCTCATTGGCGGGCTGTATGGGGTGGCAATTGGCGGGGTGTTTTTTGGCGAGTCCATGTTTAGCCGCCGCCCCAATGGATCGAAGGTGGCGTTGATTCATTTGTGCCGCCAGCTCGTGCAGTGGGGGATTGAGCTGATCGATTGCCAGGTGGTCACTGAACACATGCTCACCATGGGCGCACGCACCATTTCACGCAGAGACTTTATCCGCCAGCTCGAACAGGTGCGCGATGCCCCGGGGCGACCTGGGATTTGGGATGCGTCAACTCATTCAAAAAAAGCCTCAACAGACAGCCCTTCCTGATCGAGCATCAGGCGCAGTTGCCGCAGAGCCTCCATCTGGATTTGACGCACCCGCTCGCGGGTCACACCAAGTTCTTGTGCCACCCGTTCCAAGGTGGAATTTTCATAGCCATGAAAACCAAAGCGTCGCTCGATCACCATTCGCTGTTTTTCTGATAACTGCTCTAGCCACAGATCAATTTTGTGGGTCACATGATCGTATTCCACGACATCACTTGGGTCGCTGGCATTGTCATCCGATAATAAATCCACCAGCGCCCGATCAGTATTGCGCCCCATCGGGGTGTCAACTGAGGCGACGCGCTCGTTGAGCCCGAGCATCCGCTTGACCTCAGTGACCGGCTTTGCCATCAACGCGGCAATGTCTTCGTTGGTCGGCTCGTGATCGAGGGTTTGGGTCAGCCGCCGCGTCGCTTTGAGATAAAGATTGATTTCTTTGAGTACATGAATCGGCAAGCGCACGGTGCGAGCTTGATGCATCAGTCCGCGATCAATGGTTTGTCGAATCCACCAAGTGGCATAGGTTGAAAAGCGAAAGCCCCGCTCAGGATCAAATTTTTCTACCGCACGAATCAGCCCCAGATTGCCTTCTTCGATCAGATCGAGCAGCGGCAGACCGCGATTGATATAGCGGCGGGCAATGTTCACGACTAAGCGCAAATTGCTGACAATCATGTGCGCCCGTGCTGCCTTATCGCCTTGCTGGGCAAGTCGGGCATAGTGCGCCTCCTCTTCAGCATCGAGCAGCGGGGCGGTGCCAATGGCATCGAGATAGAGGCGGGTTACATTCAACTCGCCACTGGATTGTACCGCCACCAGCTCGTCGTCAGCTGTTGCCGATTCGGTAATATCCTCAAGCTCATCGTCAACTAGCTCAAGCTCCGCGCTGTCTTCGAGCGCGTCAGGTTCTGGCGGCGGCGGTCGCTTACTGTCAACTGACATAGTCGCTCAACGGTTTGCTTGTAATTTAAACACAATTCGGTTGTCTCGCATGATGCCAACTTAAATTCTAAAATTTCAGCACCAGGTTGTCGCGTTGGGCAAACAATTTAGGCTACCATTCTCACATGAAAACTTAGGTTGTCGCGTCCTGTTGTGAGCCAATCATCGGCTCAACAGTTTTGGCGCGATTGGTTTGTAGCCCCATCTTTTAGGTCGATGCCATGCCAATTCCACGACGACATTTTGATGCCCTAATCATCGGTGCAGGCGGTGCTGGTCTCAATGCCGCGCTGCGCTTAGCATCAGCGGAGTTGCGCGTTGCCGTTGTGTCCAAAGTGTTTCCGACGCGCTCACATACAGTTGCCGCGCAAGGTGGGGTCAATGCCGCGCTTGCCAATGTGTTGCCCGACCATTGGCACTGGCACATGTTCGATACCGTCAAAGGCTCGGATTATCTGGGCGATCAGGACGCGATTGAGACCATGTGCCGCGAGGCGATCCCCACAGTCTATGAGCTAGAACATGCGGGTGTGCCATTTTCGCGTCTTGAGAACGGCAAAATCTATCAACGCGCATTTGGTGGTCAAAGTCAACAGTTCGGCGGCGAACAGGCTGCGCGCACCTGTGCCGCAGCCGATCGCACCGGTCATGCGATTTTGCACACACTGTATCAGCAAAACATCCGCGCTCGCACCCATTTTTTTGATGAATATTTTGCCATCGATCTGATTCGCGATAGCGAAGGCGTGGTCTTGGGGGCGCTGGTGCTGGGCATTGAAGACGGCGAGCCGCTGGTCATTGCCGCCAAGACCACCCTCCTCGCCACCGGCGGCTATGGTCAGGTGTTTCGCACCAACACCAACGCCTTTATTAACACTGGCGATGGCATGGCGATGGCACTGCGGGCGGGGATTCCGCTGCAAGATATGGAATTTTATCAATTTCATCCCACTGGAGTCGCTGGCAAGGGGATGCTGATCACTGAGGCAGCGCGGGGCGAGGGCGGCTATCTGGTCAATGCCGACGGCGAGCGGTTCATGGAACGCTATGCCCCGAGTGCACGCGACCTTGCCAGCCGCGATGTGGTGGCGCGTGCCATTGTCAGCGAGATTCGCGCCGGACGCGGCTGTGGGGCACAAAAAGATTATGTGTTGCTGAAAGTCGATCATCTCGGTGCTGAGGTGGTGCATCAGCGCCTGCCCGGGATTTGCGACATCTGCCGCGTGTTTTTAGGAATTGATCCAGCACAGGCACCGATTCCAGTGTTTCCTACAGCACATTATGCAATGGGCGGCATCCCCACCGATCCCCAGGCGCGGGTGATCATGCCTGCCCGTCACGGCCCGGAAGAGGTCGTGCCTGGGCTGTATGCCGCAGGTGAATGCGCCTGTGTCTCGGTGCATGGTGCCAATCGGCTCGGTGGTAATTCGCTGCTCGATATTTTGGTGTTTGGGCGCGCTGCGGGGCAGGATATTTTGCGCTATGTCAGTGAAAATCCGCACCATCGTCCACTGACTGATGAGGATATCGAGCCAGGGCTGGCGCGGTTGCAGCGGTGGGCGCGGCGTGGCGATGGTGAGCGAGTGAGTGTGATTAAAGCCGAACTGCGCAAGCTGATGGAGGATCATTGCGGGGTGTTCCGAGATCAGGAAACCATGAGCCACGGTGTTGCCAAACTAACCGCGTTGCGTGAGCGTTTAGACATTGTGCGCTTGCAAGACCACAGTCAGGTATTTAACACTGCCCGTATCGAGGCACTGGAATTGGACAACCTGCTTGATGTTGGCACTGCGACCTTGATGGCGGCACTGGCACGAGAGGAAAGTCGCGGCGCGCATTCGCGGGTTGATTTCCCCGAGCGCGACGACACCCATTGGCTGAAGCACAGTTTGTATAGTTTAAGCGAGGATCGCATCGACTACAAACCGGTGCGCACCAAGCCGATCAGCGTTGACTCTTTTCCACCCAAGCCTCGGGTTTATTGATTATGAAAATCCGCGTCTACCGTTTTCATCCTGAGCGCGATCAAACACCTCGGATGCAGAGCTTTGAGGTCGCTGCCCGCCCGGGCATGATGTTGCGCGAGGCATTGCTTGAGATCAAGGCACTCGACGAGAGCTTTGCGTTTCGCCATTCCTGTGGTGAAGGGGTGTGTGGCTCTGATAGTGTCAATGTCAATGGTCGCAATTGTCTGGCTTGCACTACAGCACTGGCAGATCTGCAAGAGCCGATTGAGGTGCGCCCACTGCCTGGGCGACCAGTGATCCGCGATTTGATCGTCGATATGAGCCAATTTTATGACCACTATCGCGCCATCAAGCCCTATCTGATTCGCACAGACCCGCTGCCTGAGCATGAAATCCATCAAACGCCGGAGGCACGCGCCAAGCTCGACGGGCTTTATGAGTGTATTCTTTGCGGCTGCTGCTCAACCGCCTGTCCGTCGTTTTGGTGGAATCCTGAGCGTTTTCATGGCCCAGCGGCGCTACTGCAAGCCTGGCGGTTTCTTGCCGACAGCCGCGATCAGGCCACCGACGAGCGGCTTGATGCGCTGGAAGGTGCCTACAAGCTGTTTCGTTGCCATAGCATTATGAATTGTGTTGAGGTGTGTCCCAAGGGACTCAATCCAACCCAAGCAATTGGCAACATTAAAGAATTGATGCTCAGTCAGGCGCTGTAAAACACCGTGAGCCAAGCGACTCGGGCTGGACACAAAACGCTCAATGACTATCTGGAGCGTGCAGTACACGAGGGTTTGCTGTGGCTGATCATCGCGATTGCGGCATTTCTGTTGCTGGCGTTGTTCAGTTATTCACCACAAGACCCCGGCTGGTCGTATGTCGATCCCCAGGCCGAGGTCACCAATCTAGGGGGGCAACTGGGTGCTTGGTTTGCTGATGCGGCGTTGTGGCTATTTGGTGTCTTTGCCTATGCTATCCCGCTGATGCTGGTGTGGAGCGCGTGGACAATCTTGCGTGCTAATGCAGAAGGGCTTGAATCACGCTTGCTATGGCTGATTTTGCGCTGGATTGGTTTTTTGTTGGTCATGATCGCGTTAACCACCTTAGCCAGTCTTTATGTCCCACACTGGGGGCAAGAACTCGCCAATGGTTCTGGGGGCGCGCTGGGATTATTTGGAATCCAGGAGCTTAACGCGCTATTTGGCAAAGGCGGTGCGTTGTTGCCGCTGATTGGGCTGCTGTTGATCGGATTTCCGCTGCTGACACGCCGCTCGCCGCTGATCATAGTCGATGGAGTTGGTGGCTTGGTCTTGTTCATCGTTTCATTGCTGCATCAAGCAGCGGAGCGCACCATCGGGACACGCCAAGAAGAAACCGAGCCTGATGACGCTGAAGATGACCAACCAGCACCACCTCCGCCATAATCTAAATGTTTACGCCAAGCCGTTGCCAGGTGTCAAAACCCGCAACTTAACAGCCACGCCGAGCGATTCTCGGCGCGATGGAATGGAATCTAAAACATCAAGAAGTTGTTTTTACCCAATCACTGAAATGCTCAGTATTTTTCTCCTCTCCATTGCTGTAGCCAGCCTCATAAGCTTCAGTCAGGCGCTGTTCTTCACGCTTAGGATTTTGCAAAAAACCACACTGCCAGCCCTGAATATACTCATCATCAACGCCAAGCTGCTCCATTTTGGTGACAGCATCGTAGTAAAATTGATTCATCGCAAAATGCTCCAGATTTTGTACTCAAAAGTGCTCTGCGGCTTGAAACGCTGTCAAGCGCTTCGGCAATCACACTTTTTATTTGGTGTATAATCCAACGATTAGTGTTTTTGCCGAAGGGCTTGCCAATTATTTGGGGGTGATGTCGCCCTTAGCGGATAAGAATACTGCGTTTTGCTGATAGATGCCAGTCGCATCAAACTTATTATACTGCACGATGCCAATTTTAGTTTTTTTGTGTCAGCCCATTGCAGCGCACCCCATGCTAAAAGGTTAATCACCATGGAAAGTTATAAAATCGTTCGCCCCGAGCATCTCAACCATTATGGCTATCTCTTTGGTGGTTTTTTGCTCAAATGGGTCGATGAAATTTCTTGGATTGCCGCCAGCCGCGATTATCCACATTGTCGTTTTGTGACCGTGGCTCTGGATCAGGTCGAGTTTCACCAAAGCGTCGGGCAAGGGACCGTGCTGCGCTTTGATGCGCGAAAAAATCGGCGCGGCAATACATCCGTGAGCTACCATGTTGATGTGTATAGTGATGACCTCACCACAGGCACCGAAACTGGCATCTTCTCCACCTGCGTGACCTTTGTGTGTCTTGATGCGGAGGGACACAAAAGCCAACTGCCAGCGGAGGGGTAAGCGCGCGGCGACTCTCCAGTTCTCTAAGTTGATCAAATGGTGTCAATTATGTGTCTTGCAATTCCTGCCCAAATCATCAGCCATGATCCTGCCACCGCCACTGCTGAGGTGATGCTCGGTGGGGTGCGCAAAGCAATCTCAACCGCGCTGCTCGATGCTGTCAGCCCGGGCGATTATGTGCTGGTGCATGTCGGCTACGCGCTCAATCGCGTCGCGCCTGAGGAAGCGGCGGCAACGCTTGAACTTATGCAGAGTGTTGAAGATTTGCAGTAGGTGTTTTCTGCCGCGCCCATTTCAGCCCGAACAACAATGCCAGCCCCAGCACCAGCAGACCACCGCCAAGCAACGGTCGATAGAACACCCAAGCAACGGCGATGGTCACCATTGAAATCGAGGCGGCAAGAATCCCCGAGATCAGTCCAATTGCACCGCCGACCAAGCGCCCGAGTGCCGGAATGACAGCAGCGAGAACGCGCAGGGTGCCAAACAGCATGGTGAAGCCAATCATCATGCCAATAAAGCCACCCAGCCGTAGCATCCAGGTCAATGATCGGTTGGCATCCTGAGCGGCTTCAAACATCGCTTGGGCGGAATGGGTTCCCGATTGGAGCAGCGAGATGGTGTTGCCATTGGCTGCACGATAGGGCACAAAACTCTCACCCTGCTGCACAGCAACCAAGCTGATCTGGCGTGGCTCCACCACCTCGATCATGATTCGTGCATCACCAACCTGGGGTGCGCTTGGATTCTGCCCAAGATAGATGCGCGAATCGACGAGCTTCGCATCAGGCGGCAAACGCAGATTTGGTGTCGCAGCATTTAGCTCGACACGGCGAAAATCGCTAATCCCCCCAAGTTGGGCATTGGATAACCGAAAGGCACCGACCGTGACTCGATTCGCAGTGCGACTCCAGTCCTCATAGGGCATCTGCGTTGGGTTGCTGCGGCCTGCAGGCTCTTTGAAGTTGGATGAATTGATCAACCGCGATTCCCAGCCCGTTTCATAGCTGTAAGTGGTCACGGTCTCAGTGCCACCGCCAAGCTTCTCGCGGATCTGCGACTGACTGCGCTCACGCCACTGGTACATCTCCACCACGCGCCGCATCTTGAGCACCTGTTTAGCAAGACCAAACACTGGATCAGATAAGGTCTCGGTGGTCTCGGCGCGACCTGACAGATGCACCAACTGACCCTGATTGGCGGCATCAATGCGGTCGCTGGACACCTCCACAACCTGTGACAGCCCCTCATCCAGTGCGCGAGCGCGGTTGATCGCCCGCCCTTCGTTCCACCACAGCACACCAATGGTCACCGCCACCAACAGCAGCCCCACCAATATCCCCGTCAGGGAACCAAGCAAGCGG
>SKYD01000260.1 GCA_007128075.1 Thiorhodovibrio sp. | reverse complement strand
TTGCAAGGTTTGGATCCCGACCTCATCGAGGCTTGGCTTAAAAAACAACGCCGCGATCACTAGCAACGGACGCAACATCATCCAAGCGGCGAGCAGGGCGCGATCAGCCTTCTGGTTCCTGAACTCGACTTCGGGGCAATTGCAACCCAGCCGGCGGCACCAATGGACAACCCTGAAGACATGCTCGGCGATGCCTGTGATGCCTTTGTCAGCGGTCGCCCCAGCACCCTGATCGAACGCGGCGCGGGAGGGATTCCACCAACATTAGACGAAGCCACCGGGGTGGACATCACGGCTGGGGCGGATTCTGGAAGAATAAAGATTTACAACATCCCCAACTGCAATTTGGCCTCGTCGGACATCTGCTCTGGGCTCCAGGGTGGATCCCACACCAGTTCAACCCTGACCTCGCCTACGCCCTCGACGGCTTTGACCGCATTGCGCACCATCACCGGCATCATTCCAGCGACAGGGCACGCGGGCGCGGTCAGGGTCATGTCGATGTCCACCTCACCGTTGGGGGCAATGTCGATGCGATAAATCAGCCCCAGGTCATACAAATTGACTGGGATTTCCGGGTCATACACCGAGCGCAGGGCTTTGATGATCGCTTCGCGGACTTGTTCGGCATCAATCGCAATCGGTTCGGGATCAAGCGTTGCCGCGGCGATCTCAGGCGCTTGTTCGACGACCTGATCACTGCTGTGGCGGCGACCCAAAAAGTCAGTAAAACGCGCCAGTCTGTTCATCTATCAATCCTCAATCTGTGCCAGCTCTAACCGTTGCCCGACGGCCTCTGCCACCATCGCACGCAGCGGCTCGGGGCTTAGGGTGTCGATGATTTCTTCTGCAAAGCCAACGCACAGCATCCGCCGTGCCACCGCTTCGCCAATCCCCCGCGAACGCAGATAAAACAGCATTTCTGGCTCAAGCTGACCGACGGTGGTGCCGTGGCTGCATTGGACATCATCGGCATAGATTTCCAACTGCGGCTTGGTGTCGATCTCGGCATTGGGCGAGAGCAGCAGATTGCGATTGGTCATCTCGGCAGCGGTTTTCTGTGCCTGAGCAGCGACATACACCCGACCATCGAACACCGCCTTGCCCTTGCCATAGAGAATGCCCTTAAACTGCTCACGGCTGGTGCCATGCGGCTGTTGGTGCTGAACATCGAGATGATAATCAAGCAGTTGTTCGCTGCCCGTCAGATACAGCCCGCCCAGTGTGCAATTTGCCCCCTGACCTTGCAGCGCGGCGACCAAATCAGTGCGCGCCCAGGCACTGCCCAGCCCGATATTGATCCCCGTGTATTGGCTATGCTCGGCTTGGCGCAGATACAGCCCACTGAGATGAAACGCCTGAAGACTTTCAAGCTGAATGCGGTGATGGTTCAATACTGCTCCGGGCGCAAGGTCAATCTCAAGCACCGCATTGGTGCAATAGAGCGCCTCGTCACGCCCGATGGTGCGCTCAATCAGGGTGGCTTGCGCCCCGGCACCGAGCTGAATCAGATAGCGTGGATGACACACGCTGGGCTGATCCAAACCAACGGCAATGTGAACCAGCTCCAGCGGGCGCTCCAGCACCACACCTGGGGCAAGCAGTAACACCAGCCCATCACGCATTGAGGCAGTATTCAGTGCTGTAAACACATGCGCCCCGTCACCAGCAATCTGCGTGAGCAGTCCGGCAAGACGCTCCGGTTGTTGACTGAGCACAGTGCTTAAACTGGCGATCTCGACCCCGCTGGGCAATGCGCCAAGATCAGACAGCGCGGGGACATAACGGCCATTGATCAACACCACGCGGTGGCTATCGAGGCCATTGATCAGACAGTCGTCGATTGCGGTCGGCGGTGTGGCCGTCTCAGCATAGCGAAACTCGTGCGCCAACAACCGCCGCAACGCGGTGTAGCGCCACGCCTCGTCGCGGTGTGTTGGCACCCCTTGTGCTGCGACCAGCTCGCGGGCGTGCTGACATTGGGCGGCTAACCACGGCGGCAGTGTGGTGGTCGGCGTTGCCAACCAGGTATCGAGCGCGGACTGTTGACTCATGCCGCCTCCGTGTCGATCCAGCCATAGCCTTTTTGTTCAAGCTCAAGTGCCAATTCTTTGCCGCCAGAGCGAATCATCTGTCCACGAGCCAGCACATGCACATAATCCGGCTCGATGTAATCCAGTAGCCGCTGATAATGGGTGACAACGATCATTGAGCGTTCGGCACTGCGCAGCGCGTTGACTCCATCGGCAACGACGCGCAGCGCGTCAATATCCAGCCCCGAATCGGTTTCGTCGAGAATCGCCAGTTTTGGCTCTAACAGCGCCATCTGAAAAATCTCATTGCGCTTTTTCTCGCCGCCCGAAAAACCAAAATTGACCGGGCGTTTGAGCAGGCTGTCATCGAGATGCAACACCTTGAGCTTGTCTTTAATCAGACGCATGAAGGCGACCGCATCCAGCTCTGGCTCGCCGCGTGATTTGCGCATCGCATTCAAGGCCGCTTTGAGAAAATAGGTGTTGTTGACCCCGGGCAGCTCGACCGGATACTGAAAAGCCAGAAACACCCCCAGACAGGCACGCGCTTCGGGTTCCAGCGCCAGCAAGTCCTGACCTTCAAACAGCACCTGGCCGCCGGTGACGGTGTAGCCCTCGCGCCCTGACAGCACATGGGCTAGCGTGCTTTTGCCCGAGCCATTGGG
>SKYD01000265.1 GCA_007128075.1 Thiorhodovibrio sp. | reverse complement strand
GTTTGCGGCTGTTCGGGGCGTAGCCACATAAATAGACGATCCCCTCGGGCATCAAAACGATTGACCTGCACTGCCAACACGCCGCTGGCACAGTCACGATAGTGCTGCGCTGGCGGATAGTGCTCAGGCAAGGCATCGCTCATAAAAATGTGCTCGCTGTTGTTCTGCCGAATCCAATCCGCCAGCGCCCGCAGCTCAGTTTTGGCAGGGGTAACACCAAAGGTGACAATGGTGTCATCATCAATCAACGCCGCGCCCCGCGCATTGACCAGTGACAGCAGTGACCGCCCCAGGGCGCGTGCGCTGTCATGGCTATGCTCGGCCTCGGCTGAATGCAGCGTCTCCACCAACAGCGCGATGTCATGGTCGCTGTTGCTGACCTCAAGCAGCCGCTCGTAATTTTTATAACCGGCAATGGCAAGCGTAAACACCTTTGCCATCTCGCTGCACCGTTCACGCAAGGGCAGTGGCACCAAACGCGCTGTGGCGCAGTGACAGGCAATCAGCCCCCACAGCCGCCCCGAGAGAATCAGCGAAAAGGACAGCGAGGCGGTCACCCCCATATTTGCTAAATAGTGAATATGCACTGGTGAAACTGCACGCAGATCAGAGCGGGTGAGATCCAACAACGCCGCATCCTCACCTATGATCGGCACGGGCTGCGCCTGAATATCGGGAATCTGGCGGTGACGATTTTCCAGATACAGCGTGCGAGCGATCTGTGGAATATCCGAGGCCGGATAGCGCAGCCCCAGATATGGGGCTAATCCGTGTTCGAGGCTCTCGGCAATCACCTCACCACAGCCATCAGGGCGAAACCGATACAGCATCACCCGATCAAAGCCCGTGCAGCCGCGCAATTCTTCAGTCAGAAAATGACATTGCTGCTCCCATTCTTCGGCTGAACTGGGCAGACGGTACAGCCGATGCGGCACCGGGCGTTGTGCCTCATGGCGAATCTCTGGCTTCGCCAACTCAAGCTCCAACAGCCAATGCTGTGCATGGCCACTGAGCAGCGCGTCAAGCGCGCCCTGCGGCCCAGTCACCAGCGCTGGCAGCAATTGCTTATCCTCCTGCGCTCGCGTCCACTCAGTGTCCTGCTCGAACAACGGGCAGTCGGGCAACAGCGCGGCTAAAGATTGGCCCAGCGCCTGCTGTGGCGCACAGCCAAGCCAATCCTCAAGATTGGCACTGACCCAGCGCACCTGTGGATCCCCTGAAACACCTGCCAGCAACGCACCGTGGGGTTGAATCGACTGGATGTGATGCAATGGCTCGCGCTCGCATTCGTCAATAAACCCTTGCAGAGATAATTCGCTCATCTTTGGCTCTCTCCTTTTTTTGGTTTGATTGACGATTTTATCAGTAAACGCTATAATCTAGTGTTTTTAAATTTACACTTATCAAACGCTCAATCTCGGCCGCCGCCTCTTTTAATGTTCGCGGTGGATACTCTTTAAAATATGCGATCAACTTTGGAGCGATACGGTTAAAAATGCGCTTTATCTTCTAAATTTTTTCGCAAACATATAATTTAACAAGTATAATCATTTACAGCGATTTGCACCATCGCTAAAATCGACACAACATCTACCACTGACAACGACACTCCTCCCATGTTCAATTCATTCTCCTGGCGCTGTTGGTTATTTGCTGGCTTGGCTAGCTTTACCCCACTGGAGGCACTGCGTGCCCAGATCATCACCGATGGCAGCGTCGGTCCGCAAGCAACTCTCAGCGGCCCCGACATGACCATCGGCGCGGATCTGGGCAGCCAGCGCGGCAACAACCTCTTCCACAGCTTCCAGCAGTTTGATATTCCCGCCGAACACACCGCCACCTTCACCGGTCCCGATCAGGTGCAAAATGTCATCAGTCGAGTCACCGGCGGCAACAGCTCACAGATTGATGGCACCTTGCGCTCGCAAGTCGGGCAAGCGGATGTTTATCTGATCAACCCCGCTGGGGTGGTCATGGGACCGGATGCTCAGGTCGATGTCCCCGCCGCACTGCATGTCAGCACCGCCGATGAACTGCGCTTTCGTGATGGCGCGGTCTACAGCGCCCGCGATCCAGCAGGCAGCACCCTCACCATGGCTGAGCCAGAAGCCTTTGGCTTTCTCAATCCACAACCAACGGCGATTCAGCTGAATGGCACCCTGTTAGAAATCAAGCCAGGGAAGACTGCGACCTTAACGGCAGGAGATATTGAGATTCGGGGGAGTGAAGAGCGAACCGCTGAGATTCGAGCGCCAGGGGGCGAGATACAACTCCAAGCCAAGGGCGATCTACAGCTTGATCACGCTCGGATCGACACCAGTGGCGATGGTGGGGGACAGATTGCGATCCAGGCACGCAATGCGTATCTGAATCAATCCACAGTTGCAACCAATAACACTGGCGCACGCCATGCCGAGGGCGGTATCGATATTCAGTTTGATCAAAACCTCGAATTGACAGCGGGTAGTCGGATTCAGAGCAATACGCTTGATCGAGGCAATGCCGGAAACTTAGCGATTCAAGCTAACAAAATGATCATTGAGGATGGAAGTTCCGTTGTAAGCCATGCCAATCAAGGTTCTGAAGTTGATGCCTCCTCCGGCTGAAGCCGAAGGATTCCCCGGCTCACCTTTGGACTTCGTCTAATGAGGTTGGCATCCCAACCCGGCACTGGTGTTTTGATCTCACAGCAGAGACATCCAATGCC
>SKYD01000278.1 GCA_007128075.1 Thiorhodovibrio sp. | reverse complement strand
GTGGCATTTCGTGACCTTCCCAACGTAGCTCGCCACTCGCGTGGTTTGCTCGGTCTGCACCCTCACTGACTCTTTAGAAAACATCAGATATGCTTAGAAAAGAGTAGGTTTTAGCGAGGGGTTAAAACGCTATACGAAAGCTGACTAAACAGCATACAATCTTAACGGCTACTGGTTGTATGTCAACAGAACCTAAAACATAAACTGTGGATTCACTGCATCATCTGATCAAAGAGCTTGGCTCACAGTTGCGCCTGCGCTGGCTGACGGCGATTCCAGCCGCCCCAAGGTCCGTGCTTGGATTGCAAGACAGCAGTACACGCCAAAGTCTCGTTGGCTCGCTAAATTGTATTCATCCCCATCGGCTCCAGGTGCTTGGTCAGGCAGAGATGGCGCATTTGCGCGATCTGAGTCTTGCCGCCCGTGAGGATATGATCGCTCGGCTGTTTGAGGCCAAGCCAGCAGCGGTGATTTTTGCCGAACAGGTCACCCCTGATGTGCGGTTTTATGACTGGGCAGAGCGCACCGCCACCCCGCTGTTGTCCTCGCCACTGCGCGACCAAGAAATCGTCGATCGGTTACAATATTTTCTGCTTCACGCGCTGGCCGAGCGCACCATGATCCACGGGGTATTTATTGATGTGCTCGGCACTGGCGTGTTGCTGGTGGGCGATGCAGGTGTGGGCAAAAGTGAGTTGGCGCTGGAACTGATTGCCCGCGGGCATCGGCTGATTGCCGACGACGCACCAGAATTTGCTCGGATCGCGCCTGATCAATTGGAGGGGCGTTGCCCACCGATGCTGCGTGATTTTCTCGAAGTGCGCGGGCTGGGGGTGCTCAATATTCGTGCTATGTTTGGTGAGGGCGCGGTGCGCGAAAGCGATCTATTGAATCTGGTGGTGAAGATGCGTATGTTTAGCCGCGAGGAATTGGCGATGATTGATCGGCTGCGCGGCAGTCTCTCAGCACGCACCATTTTGGGGGTGACGGTTCCTGAAATCACCATTCCAGTCGCACCAGGCCGCAACCTTGCTGTGCTCCTAGAAACCGCAGTGCGGACGCAAATTTTGCGCGTGCGCGGCTATGATGCTGGTGTCGATTTAATTGACCGCCAAGCGCGTGCAGTGGCAGCAGCGGCACCTTCATATTGATTTTTAAATGAATTTTATCATTGTTAGTGGCTTATCTGGGGCTGGGAAAAGCGTTGCGCTGCATACGCTAGAAGATATTGGCTACAATTGCATCGACAACCTGCCGCTGTTTTTGCTCACTGAGCTGGCGCTGGGGCTAAAAGATGACAGCGATCAGGGCGTTGGCGGTTATCTGGGCACGGCGGTCGGGATTGATGCTCGCAACCGCCCGCAGCAATTATGTGCCGTTCCTGCGGTGTTGACCGCACTCAGCCAGCAGCAGATTAGTCCGCAGATTTTGTTTCTGGAAGCAGAGACGGATGTGTTAATGACGCGCTTTAATGAAACGCGGCGTAAACATCCACTCACCAGTGGTGAGCGATCGTTGACTGAGGCCATTGACGAAGAACGCCGCCTGCTTGCCCCATTGCGGGCGGTGGCGCAGGCGCGAATTGATACAACCTATACCAATATCCACGAGCTGCGTGAGCGGGTGCGTACCTGCTTGCATCAGCAACAAACGGTCGGGATTTCGATTTTGTTGCAATCATTTGGCTACAAAAAAGGCGCGCCCGAAGGCTTTGATTTTGTGTTTGATGTCCGCTGTCTTCCCAATCCACACTGGCAGCCAGAGCTACGCGCGCTCACAGGACGCGATCAGGCTGTGGTCGCCTATCTGGAACAGCATCCGACAGTGCTTGCCATGCGGGATGATCTCATCAATTTTTTTGAACGCTGGACACCGGCGTTTGAGCGCGAAGGGCGCAGCTATCTGACCATTGCCATTGGTTGCACTGGCGGTCAGCATCGTTCAGTGTATCTTGTTGAAACACTGCGCCAGCATTTTGCCGATCACGGCTGGCAGGTGTTGGTGCGCCATCGGGAACAGTGTGCATGAGCGTTGCGCTGTTGGTGATTACTCACAATCGCATCGGGGCTGAGCTGTTGACCACCGCCACGCGCATGTTAGGGCAGTGTCCGCTCGCCGCCGATACCTTAGATGTGAGTGAATATGATGATCCTGATCAGCTTCATGCCCGCGCACTGGCCATTGCCAACGCCATTGATGATGGCAGCGGGGTATTGATTTTAACTGATCTGTTTGGCTCTACCCCGTCGAATGTCGCCAATCGTATCCGTTCTGGGCATGAGGTGCGGGTTTTGGCGGGAGTGAATCTGCCGATGCTGGTGCGGGCGCTCAATTACGCCTCATTGGAGCTGGATGCGATTGCTGAAAAAGCGCTCAGTGGTGGGCGCGAAGGCGTGATGCTCTGCCCGTAAATTTTTAATTTTGATGATTTTTAAGTAACACAGCACCATCGTGATTCGCAAAGAATGCAACATCATTAATCGTCTCGGGCTGCATGCCCGTGCTGCCGCTAAATTCGTCACCTGCGCCAGCCAATACAGCAGCCAGATTCATGTCGAACGCCAAGGACGGCGCGTCAACGGAAAGAGCATCATGGGAGTGATGATGCTGGCGGCAGCGCGTGGCACCTCGGTTGTCGTTGAGGCCGAAGGTGCCGACGAGACCGAGGCACTGCACGCCTTAGAAGCCTTGATTGAAGATCGATTTGGCGAAGGCGAATAGCCGTCGTTAATTTTTTGGCTCGCGCAGTGAAGCACTCAATCGTTGTAGCAACAGGTCTTCTTCGTTGACATCAATCGCCTCACCGTCGCGGGGCAGTGGCTGCTGACGGAGTATCGCATCGAGCGCGGTGCGCAGGGTGTTAAGATCATAATGCGGTTGCTCGGGCAGCGTGACCAAAGGCAGCGCCAGTTGATCGCACAACGACTTCAGCCACGCCAGCCGGCGGCGGGTGCGCCGCTTGAGTGCGCCAGCGGGAAGCAGTTCCACCACCCCTAAAGGCAAGCCGTCCACCCGACCACAGATCACAAAATCAAACCGCTGCCCTTGAATTTTATTGAGTGCGCGGCGCCGCTGAGTGCCGCTGCTGCTGGCGGCAACCATCAGCGCCGTCAACGCCACCTGAGCAAACACGCGGCATGACTCACCGCCAGCCTGCTCTAATGCGCTCAGACAACGCCGCTGCACTGGGGATAAAAACGGCAGGCGGCGTTCGTAAACATGATCGCGCAGCAGATCACGCACCACGCCCAACAAGCGCCACAACAAATCCAGCAGCACCACTGCAATAACGACGATCAGTAAAACAATTGGTTCCATGGAGTATCCATGTTCAGACGGGTCTTCTTCTCCCTTGTGGATTGGGAGATCATTGTAGCAGAACTTCGTCAGGAAACACTGCCATGACTTAATTGAGCAGTGACCTCGAACCGCTGCACGATGGTCAAGACATCTTTGTTAATCTCACCGACATGTGCTACACTTGAAAACTAGTCGGCAAAAATCTCTACCTGATCGTTATTGATCTCAAACCAAATAAAAAGCGTTTAAGTTGACGAATCCACCATTCGCCGCTGCAGACATCCCACAGTGGAGCGCAATGCGCGCTACGGTGCGCGGTGCGTTGCATCGGCGCCATCATTTGCCCAATCAGGATGCCATTCGGGTGTTTGGCGGTGCGTCATCGCCAGCGTCGTTGTTGATTGCTTTGGCTGATGGTCACGGCAGCTCAAAAAGTTTTCGCAGTCATCTTGGGGCACGGATGGCGGTGGCAGTGGCTTCGCGGGTTGGTCAGCGCGTTTTTGCAATGGATCACCCTTCGCAGCGCAAACGCTGGGCGGAGAATGATTTGCCGCGTGAGCTGGTGCGGGTGTGGCAGGAGCGGGTTGCTCAATGCCTTGCCCGTCATCCACTCACCGAGACCGAATTAAGCCAACTCGATGCCGCCAGCCGTCGTCAGGTGTTAGCCCATCCGTTGCTGATTTATGGCGCGACCTTGTTGTTGGTTGTGGTGGCACCTCAATTCATTTTATATGTGCAGCTTGGTGACGGTGACATTCTCACTGTCAACCCAGAAGGCGGTGTTGAACGCCCGTTTGCCAAAGATTCGCGGCTACTTGGCAATGAAACGACCTCTTTGTGTTCGGTTAATGCCTGGCAGGAGGTGCGAGTGTATCTGCAAATTTTGGCGGGAACCCCGCCTGCTTTGATCTTGGCAGCGACCGATGGTTATGCCAATGCCTTTCGCAATGAGGCAGGATTTCATCAGGTCGCCGCCGATCTCTGGCAGATGTTGCAACAGGGCGGTGTCCACGCAGTCAAGCCTCATCTGCAGACTTGGCTCAATGAAGCCTCCGAGCAAGGCAGCGGCGATGACATTAGCTTGGGGCTGATCTGGTCCCCCAAGCCGCTGGCTCAATGACGGCGGAATATCCGCGCCTTCTCACGCTGCCAATCGCGGTCTTTTTCTGTTGCCCGCTTATCGTGTTGCTTTTTGCCCTTGGCAAGCCCAATTTCGAGCTTGGCACGGCCCCGCTTCCAATACATCGCCGTCGGCACTAGGGTATAGCCAGCGCGCTCGATCAGCCCAATCAGCCGATTGATCTCGCTGCGTTTGAGCAATAATTTACGGGTGCGGGTTGGGTCAGGATCGACATGGGTCGAGGCTGATGCCAATGGTGAGATATGGCCGCCGACCAAGAAGGTCTCACCATGCAAAATTTTGACATAACTTTCCTTGAGCTGGATGCGCGAGGCACGCAGACTCTTGACCTCCCAGCCTTGGAGTACCAGCCCACACTCAAAACGCTGCTCGATAAAATACTCGTGCTGCGCCTTTTTGTTCAGGGCGATGGTGTTGTTTGTATTGGATTTTTTCTGTTTGCTTTTAGCCATGGTGACCGTCACTGCGATTAGGAGTTGCGTTGTTGGGCGAATCTCGCTAAGATTCGTCGTTCTTTGCAAGAGGAAAGCATAATGCGACAGCCGCTGGTTGCAGGCAATTGGAAGATGAATGGCAGCAAGGCCGATGCGGCTGCGCTGATCAATGGCATTAACGCCGAAATGAACAAGATTACCAAAACGGAAGTCGCCGTTTGCGTTCCGTTTCCTTATCTGTATCTTGCGGAACAATTGCTTGCCGATACTTCGATTCGTTATGGTGCTCAGGATGTCTCACGAGAAGACAGCGGGGCATTCACTGGACAGGTCTCGGCAGCGATGTTACTCGATTTCGGGTGTCATTATGCCATTGTCGGTCACTCTGAGCGACGCATGTTCAATGCCGAGTCTGATGTGATTGTTGCCCGTAAGTTCATGCAGGCCAAAAAACTGGGTCTCACCCCGATTTTTTGCGTTGGCGAATCACTAGAAGAACGCGAGGGTGGTCAAACAGAAACCGTCGTTGCGCGCCAATTGGATGCCTTGCTGGAGCTTGGGGGCATTGATGCCTTGGCTAATGGCGTGATCGCCTATGAACCCGTGTGGGCGATTGGCACTGGTGTGACGGCGACCCCAGAGCAAGCCCAAGAGGTGCATGCCTTTTTGCGCCACCGGGTCGCTGCCAACAGTGCTGAGGTTGCCACCGGGCTGCGAATCCTTTATGGTGGCAGTATGAAACCTAGCAATGCCCAAGAACTGATTCGCCAGCCCGATATCGACGGCGGTCTGATTGGCGGCGCGGCGCTCAAGGCAAGTGATTTTCTTGCCATCTGCCATGCCAGCGAGGCACTGGCTTAAAATAACGCCAACACAGAATCATGCAGTCCATTTTAACCATTGTTCACTTGTTTCTCGCACTCGGCATTGTCGGTTTGGTGCTGATCCAGCATGGTAAGGGTGCCGATGCGGGGGCTGCCTTCGGGAGCGGCGCCTCAGCGACTGTCTTTGGTGCCCAAGGATCGGGAAATTTTTTGTCGCGTGCCACGGCAATTTTTGCGACACTGTTTTTCGTGACAAGTATTGCTTTGGCTTATTTCTCATCTCAGGTCAAAGCCCCGACTGGACTGATGGATCGTGTTGAACTGCCGCAACCCGTAGCAGTTGACAACACTGAATCCAATGCTAATGATGGCATCTCCGTCCCAGCTCCCGTTCCGTTTATGGACGATGAAGATGCGGTGCTTGATTCTGTGCCAGCACCTGAGCTAATTGAAGAGCCAGTTGCTCAAGATGATGATGCGCCTTAGCCTTAGCGCAAGGCAGCAGCACTTGGTTGTAAGTATTTATGCCGACGTGGTGGAATTGGTAGACACGCTGTCTTGAGGGGGCAGTGGCGCAAGCCGTGCCGGTTCGAGTCCGGCCGTCGGCACCATCAATAAACTGTGGCAAAATTTGGCGAGGGCGTGAGGTGCTTGAAAACTATCTGCATATCTTAATCTTCGTCACCGTAGCGCTATTCATCGGGCTCATTGCACGATTGTTAGGCTCTTGGGTTGGCTCACGCCGTCCTGATGCACACAAAGATTCCCCTTACGAATGTGGTTTCGAGGCATTTGAAAGCGCACGCATAAAATTTGATGTGCGTTATTATCTCGTCGCGATCCTGTTTATTTTATTCGATCTCGAAATCGCTTTTCTATTTCCTTGGGCTGTGGTTCTTGGTGATTTGGGCATGGCTGGTTTTCTCTCCATGTCGGTTTTTCTAGGAATCTTGGTTGTAGGATTTATTTACGAGTGGAAGAAAGGCGCGCTGGAGTGGGAGTAAGACATGGGTATCGAGGGTGTATTTGAAGAAGGTTTTGTCACCACCACCGCCGATGAGTTGATCAACTGGGCGCGTACTGGCTCGCTGTGGCCGATGACCTTTGGGCTGGCTTGCTGTGCGATTGAGATGATGCACGCAGGTGCGGCACGCTATGATTTAGATCGCTTTGGGATTGTGTTTCGCCCCAGTCCCCGCCAATCCGATGTGATGATCGTTGCTGGTACGCTGGTCAACAAAATGGCTCCGGCATTGCGCAAAGTCTATGACCAAATGGCCGAGCCACGCTGGGTGATCTCTATGGGCTCCTGCGCCAATGGGGGCGGCTATTATCACTACTCCTATTCCGTGGTGCGCGGCTGTGATCGCATCGTTCCCGTCGATATCTATGTCCCAGGCTGTCCACCAACAGCCGAGGCACTGCTGTACGGTATTTTGCAACTGCAAAATAAAATCCGCAAAACCAATACAATCGCCCGTTAGGCCAGCGAGTTGGTGATGACAGATTCGGTTCCGATAACAGGTGACCCGCGCTTGGACACGCTTGCGCAAACGCTCGCAGCCTCATTTGGTGAGCACGGCTGTTTATTAACAGCGGCCTATGGCGAATTGACGCTGGAGGTTCCCGCCGACCAACTTTTGATGGTCTTGCAAGCGTTGCGCGACCAAGAGGCGTTTCGCTATGAGCAATTAATCGATCTCTGCGGAGTCGATTATGTCGCCTATGGTCTCGATGAATGGGACACCAGTGCCAGCGAAAGTATTTTTAGCCGTGGCGTTGACCGCGATCCTGAGCTTGATCTCGATGCGCCACGGCGTTTTGCAGTGGTCTATCATCTACTCTCACTGCATTACAATCGCCGTTTGCGGGTGCGCGTTTATACCGATACCGCCCAGCCCGTTGTTGATTCGGTGACTGAAATCTGGCCTGCCGCCAACTGGTTTGAGCGTGAAGCCTTTGATCTGTTTGGAATTTTATTCAAAGGTCATCCCGATCTGCGCCGCATTCTCACCGACTATGGTTTTGTCGGCCATCCGTTCCGTAAAGATTTCCCGCTCAGTGGGCAGGTGGCGATGCGCTACGATCCCGAACAACAGCGCGTGATCTACGAACCCGTTGAGATCGAGCCACGGGTGTTGGTGCCAAAAGTCCGACGCGAAGACAGCCGCTATCTTGGTCGTCGTTCAGGAGAGGGTCATGCCTGAGATTCGCAATTACACGCTTAACTTTGGCCCGCAGCATCCTTCCGCTCATGGCGTGTTGCGTCTGGTGCTAGAGATGGACGGCGAGGTGATTGATCGCGCTGATCCGCATATTGGTTTACTGCACCGTGCCACTGAAAAGCTCGCCGAGTTCAAGCCCTTTAATCAAAGCATTGGCTACATGGATCGACTCGATTATGTGTCGATGATGTGTAATGAACATGGCTATGTTCGCGCCATTGAGAAACTGTTAGCCATCAATCCACCGCCCCGCGCCCATTATATCCGCACTCTGTTTGATGAAATTACCCGTATTCTTAATCACTTAATGTGGCTAGGTGCCCACGCGCTCGACATTGGCGCGATGAGTGTGTTTCTCTACTGTTTCCGTGAGCGCGAAGAGCTCATGGATTGCTATGAGGCAGTCTCTGGGGCGCGACTTCATGCCACCTATTATCGCCCGGGCGGGGTGCATCGCGATCTGCCCGAACAGATGCCCAAGTTTGATGAGCGCAAAACCCAATGGCACAGTGAAAGTGATTTCAAGCGGCTCAATCAGGCACGACAAGGCTCGTTGCTGGACTTTTTGCAAGATTTTACCGAGCGTTTTCCAAAACTGGTCGATGAGTACGAAACCTTGCTCACCGATAACCGTATCTGGAAACAACGCACTGTCGGAATTGGTGTGGTCAGCCCCGAACGCGCTCAGGCACTGGGCTTTACTGGCCCGATGCTGCGTGGCTCAGGTGTGGAATGGGATCTGCGTAAAAAACAGCCTTATGCTGCCTATGACGCGCTGGAGTTTGCGATTCCAGTCGGCATCAATGGCGATTGCTACGACCGCTATCTGGTGCGCATGGAAGAGATGCGTCAATCCAATCGTATCATTCGGCAATGTATCGACTGGCTGCGTGCTCATCCCGGGCCGGTGATGATCGACGATCACAAGATCGCACCGCCAAAGCGGGTCGGCATGAAAGATGACATGGAGGCGTTGATTCATCACTTTAAGCTGTTTACCGAAGGCTATTGCCCCCCCGTGGGTGAGGTCTATGCAGCGGTTGAGGCACCAAAAGGTGAATTTGGCTGCTACATTATCTCGGATGGTGCCAATAAGCCCTATCGGCTGAAAGTTCGCGCCCCGGGCTTTCCGCATTTAGCCGCACTCGATGAGATGGCGCGGGGACACATGTTGGCTGATGTGGTGGCGATTATTGGCACCATGGATATTGTGTTTGGGGAGATTGACCGCTGATGAGTTTTTCTAATGCGCCCCTGTTAACTGCCGATGTCCGTGCCGAGATTGACCGCCACCTTGCCAAATATCCGCCGGAGTGGAAACAATCGGCGATTATGCCAGCATTGACCATTGTTCAGGATGATCATGGCGGGTGGCTGAGTCGTGAATTGCTCGATGAGATCGCTGCTTATCTGGATGTTCCCGCCATTGCGGTCTATGAGGTGGCGACCTTTTATGGCATGTACGATCTTGAGCCAGTCGGGCGACATAAAATTTGTGTGTGCAATAGCATCTCTTGTCTGCTTTCCGGTTCCGAGGAGCTCATCGCCCATATCCAACGCAAATATGGGGTGGCTCCAGGTGAGACTACAGCGGATGGAAAATTTACCTTTAAAGAATTTGAATGTCTGGGGGCCTGTAAAGATGCCCCGGTGGCGATGGTCGATAAAACCTATGCCGAGCGTCTCACGCCCGACGATTTTGACCGCTTAGTTGAGGGTCTGGACTAACACTGAAACCGTGATCATGCAAGAGCACAATAGCGTCTGTTTTCGTACCATGAGTGTCGATGCCGCTGTGCGGCACACCCTGGATGCCTATCGTCAGATCGGCGGCTATGTCCAATGGGAGCGCATTCTCAAAGACAAGCCTGATCCAGACACACTGATTACCGAGCTAAAAACCTCGGCACTGCGTGGTCGCGGGGGGGCGGGTTTTCCCACTGGGCTGAAATGGAGCTTCATGCCGCGCAAGGCGCCGCTGCAAAAATACATTGTCTGTAACTCAGACGAAGGTGAGCCTGGCACCTGCAAAGATCGCGACATTCTGCGTTACAACCCGCATCAATTGATCGAAGGCATGGCGATTGCTGGCTATTGTATCGGTGCCAGCGTCGGTTATAACTATATCCGTGGTGAATTTTACGAACCGATTCAGCGTTTTGAGGCGGCAATCGAAGAGGCGTATGCCGCTGGTTTATTAGGCAAAAATCTACTTAGCAGCGGTATTGACTTTGATCTTTACACTCATTTAGGTGCAGGTGCCTATATCTGCGGTGAGGAAACCGCGCTGCTCGAATCCATCGAGGGCAAAAAAGGTCAGCCGCGCTTTAAGCCACCCTTCCCTGCCCAGTCGGGGCTATACGGCAAACCCACCACCATCAACAACACCGAAACCCTAGCCTCCGTGCCAGTGATCTTGGAGCGCGGCGGACAATGGTTTTTAGACCAAGGTCGCCCCAATAATGGCGGGCCAAAGCTGTTTTCAGTGACCGGTCATGTCAACGCACCGGCTAATTTTGAGGTGCCG